>CAZXTB010000073.1:0-495 GCA_964643535.1 uncultured Erysipelotrichaceae bacterium
CCGACTTGGCGAACCAAGGCGATTTCTTCAGTAGAATCTCCAATCACATCTTCTAAAGGCTGAATCGTCGCAAAGAGCATCTTGTCATCTTCGGATAGACGAATGATTTTTGCGCGTTTAACACCGATAAAGGTGACACGTTGAAAGCCTTCTTTTTTACGAGCGGTCTTGATTTTACACAAGGTACCCATTAAATAGAGGTCTCTTTCGTGGGGTTCATCGACGAGGACGTCTTTTTGAGAGACGATGAATACTTGACCATCGAAGTAATTGAGGGCTTCATCGACTGCGTTCATGGATTTCTCGCGTCCGACTTCAATCATCACTTCTTGGTTGGGGAAAATAAGTACACCGCGCGTCGCAACGGCAGGTACGTTCATTTCCAGATTTAGATTTGTCATAGATTGCACCTCCTATGTAAGGAAGACAAATTAGTCTGCTTTGATTAAATCAAAGGCTTTGCGTAAACGCAAATCATATGCAATGGTGTCGACC
>CAZXTB010000073.1:505-6928 GCA_964643535.1 uncultured Erysipelotrichaceae bacterium
AATGGTTTCAGCTGGGGCCAATTCTTTGACACGAGCGATTTCCATTGAATAATTGTCTGCGATGTTTTTGTATTCTGTTTCGATTTCTTCTGCAGCAACTTCAAGCTTTTCAGCATCCGCTACAGCGTCTAAAACGAGTCTTACTTTTACTTTTCCACTCGCATCGGCACTCATTTGTTCTCTAAGCGATTCAACGGATTGACCAGTAATTTGAGTAAACTGTTCTAAACCAAAACCTTGTTGTTTAAGTCTCGCATTGAAATCTTCCATCATGCGATCAGTTTCTTCAGTAACTAAAGATACAGGGACTTCAACGATAGAGGCATCAACGACTTTCGTTAAGATCGCGTTGGTGTATTCTTCTTCAGCTTTTTTTTCTTTTTCTTCTTTTAAATGAAGTTCAAGATGTTCTAATAAACCAGCCATCGTATCGGTATCATGATGATTGACGGTCTTAGCGAATTCATCGTTGACTTCAGGAAGTTGTTTGGTTTTGATTTCGTTGATTTTGACTTTGAAAACGACTTTTTGTCCAGCCAAGTTTTCAGCCTGATAGTTTTCAGGAAAAGTCAATTCGACATCTTTACTGGCACCGGTTTCTAAACCGATCAAAGCTTCTTCAAATCCAGGAATGAAGCTATTTGAGCCGATTTCCAAGGAATAGTTTTCACCTTTTCCACCTTCAAAAGCGACGCCTTCTTTAAAGCCTTCAAAATCGATAACGGCAGTATCCTTAAGTTCAACTTTGCCTGTTTCTTTCAAAGCCAATTCAGCGAATTCTTCTCTTAGTTTTTCAACTTCAGCGTCGATTTCAGCTTTTGTGACTTTGACTTTTGTTTTCTTGATGCCTAAGTCTTTGTATTGGCCTAAAGTTACTTCAGGTTTGACATCAAAGGTAAAGGTCATGACGACTTCTTCGACACTGATCTTCTCAATGCCCAATTCTGGACGGCTGATTGGATCTAGTTTAAGTTCAGTTAAACCAGCTTCTAAAGCTTCTTGGGCGATGGATTCAACCGCACTGATCAAGATTTCTTGTTCACTTAAGGATGCCTTCACTTTATCGATTGGGGCTTTTCCTTTACGGAAGCCCTTAATTTCCGTTTTTTCTGCCAGTTTTTTTAAGGCTTTGGTTTGTGCTTTAACCCAAACTTCACCTTCGAGACTGACGCTCAATACTCCATTTGATTTTTCTTTTAATGTCCAAGTGTGTTTCATGAGGACCTCCTAAATTGCTTAATAATTATATCACTTAATTTAGCACTGTCAATTAAAGAGTGCTAAATGACCATTTTTTTGGATTCCTTTGTCTTCACAGAACTTTTCGAAATGTTCAGGCGTAGAAATCATCAGAAAAATGGTTTTTAGAATTTCAAATTCTAATTCAAAGGCTTCATCGATCGATTGAGGCAGTTTCATTAAGCATTCTAATTCTATTTGATCCAAACACAGCTTCAGCATCGATGGATCATCATCCTCAAGCCAACGCTTTAAATAAGCGCGTCCTTCTTGATAACCTTCAGAATCTTCAGGTAAAGTCAAAGAAGCTGGGATGAACTCATAGGTGACACCTTCATCACTGAAAGTAAAGCTCTCGGTGAGGGCTTGTTCAATGGTTAACTTGGTCAATAGACATTTTAATAAACGCCCATCGATACAATTGAACGCTTCTTGAACCAAAGGGAGGATCGTTCTCATGTTCATGACACTGAAAGCTTCTAGTGCTCTAAGTTGATGAAGTTCATCTTGATGTAGATACTTCAAGATGCCTTCTTCACTCATGTCTAGATGGATCTCATTGTTCATTTTTTGAGCCGTCATCGCAATTTCCTTGAATTGATGCAACTTTGCAGAAACAAAAGGTGGGATATAAGGCATCCTTAGTTCTTCTTCGATCAGATCCAAAGCTTTCTTGATTTCACCTTTGTTTAATTCAGCATCGATCTCATTCAAGATGTCATCATAGGTCGTGTTTTTCACAGTTTTCATTTTAACACAGGGTTTTGTAGTTCAGGCTTCATAAGCCTTTTTAAAGCCCATAATCGTGTTGATAAGAGATGAGGTTAACAGAATCTACCCCACTGATGGCTTTTAGAGGATCTACGACTTGTTCTTCATAGGCTTTGATTTCGATGTCATAGGTTAATTCGATCTTAGAGCCCACCATGGTTTTATTTCTTAGTTTATGTTTAGGTAATTTCGTTAGGGCCGTTAAGACCGCCTCATGAGCGAGTGAATCATAACGTATGATCAATAGAAATTGAGAACTCTTCTTAACTTCAAAACCAAACACCACCATAAACAAGACTCCTAAAGCAAACGCAGAAATGATGGCGATAAGATAGAGTCCTATCCCAGCCATGATCCCAGCCATAATGGCCCAAAAGATAAACCCAGTATCCATAGGATCTTTAACCGCTGTACGATAACGCACGATCGACAAAGCCCCTACCATCCCTAATGACAAGGCTAAATTAGAACTGATGGTTCTTACAGCTAAGGAAGTAACCATCGCAAGTAAGACCAAAAGTAAACTAAAAGACTTGGACATCACGACCCCATTATAAGTTCTCTTATAGACCACCAAGATAAACAAGGCAATCAAGAACGAGGTAAACAGGGATAAAAGAATGCTGCTTAATGAGATGGTTCCGGTAAACTGTTGTACGATACTATTCTGAATGAGTTCAATGATTTCCATGGGACGCTCCTATTTTTTGTTGTAACAGTAGGCATATTTACTAACGGCTAAGCGAGTCATAGGCATATGTCGTATAACATCCGCGATGCTTGAAGGAATGATGTCGTTGTATTTTACTTCTAAGACCACTTCTTCAGGCTCTAATACTGTAATCGAAGCGAATTCTGTTTTAAACAAATCCGTATCATAAACACGTGATCGAATCATCTCATCAAAGGTAATTCTCACATCGAGTGCTTTATGAAGATACGCTGTTCTTTGATAATCGACGATAACTGAAGGTCTTAAGGCATTCAGTTTAATGTCTAAGGCAAAGTCTGTTAAGACAGAATTGGGTTTAAGATTGATCTCATCGATCTCCCCATTCATCAAATGTTGAGCAAGATCTAAGCTTATTCTTTCTTGTGTCTTTTTAGATAGATCATCGATCTTAAGTTTTGATTCTAATCTAATGAAGTCTGTAGAGTTGTTATAATATCTGATCCTATACTTCTTTCGGTATTCTACCCCATCGATCTTATCGAAGAAAGCAGAGCCTCCTAAAGTATCAAAGTAGAGACTTCTAACCATATATCTTCCTAAGACATCTCCATTAGGATCAATCTCCATCAGTTGATACAAGAGTCTTTTTAAGAGTAACGCATTGGCAGGCGTCATGATAAATTTAAGTTCGTGTCGATAATCCATTAGAGATCCCCAAAATAGAAGGCATATTCTTCATTACTTAGGTTAAAGAAAGCTTTGGTTTGTTTTAAGAGATAAGCTGTTCTTACTTTAATGAAATTACGTAAGAAATCGACATTGCCTTCCCATACCGTAGGATCTAAATTCCAACGGGTAAAGTCTCGTGTAATCTCAGGTCTAATCGATTGATATATAACCTCTAGTTTAGCGAGTACGGTTTCTTCTTTCCATAGTGTTTTTAATCCCACACTAAGATGTTCAAGAAAGCTAATTCGAAATTCCTCATTCTCAAATAATCGACGATTGATCAAAGAGTTGACATGGAATTCACTCATTCCTTCTGGATTGATCATGAATTCATAATAAGCTCGATTGGGATAATACCACCCATTGTCAAGATCATAGAAGATCATATGAAGTCTTCCTTCATCGTAGGCAGTAGAAGATATAAAACGATAATTGATGATGTCATTGTTGGTGGTGAAAAGTTCCGCTACCCAAAAATCGATATAGCTATCCATGTTAAGTAAAGTTTTTACGTACTCGTAGTTTTCTTTTGATTTCAAATCATGACTCGCTAAATAGCTCATCAAAGTATTGAAAGTATTTTTATCCCCTGCTGAAACAGTACCTCCCATACGAACGACACTGGCTGTTGCTTCATCGACGTTATAATGAGTCGCTACGAAATCTTCATCGACTTTTTCGCGGATATCATAAAGTCCCCAGTATTGTCCATTGATGTAAAGTATTGTCGTTTTAAACGCTTGAACTTCTACGGTCAATGAATCTTCCATCACAGACGAAGCCAGAATGTCTCTAAAGAAGGTCGTATAGTAATCTTGAGATCCAGCTCTTAAAACCAAGGTATCGAATACAGAAAAATCTCGATTCTCAAACACTTGATAATTGAGTTTATCTTCCCCATATTGTTCCTCAAAGGTAATCGAGAAACTTTTCTTAGGATAACCTCTCGCAGTCCCTCCAAACAATTGAACCCCACAATTGATGGAAAAGCCTTCCCCTTCGAGAGGATAGTATTCAATGTGTCCACTGTATTCTAAATCAGTATCCCAGACATGGCTTTGGAGATCCTTAAATTGATTCGGATCAAGCGTCAATGAAACGACAGGTAAAGTTAAGTTCTCATTGAGGACATAAGTATAGGATAAGACATCAGACGGCACCTTGCCTTCTTCGATATTAATGGTCTTGATGACGCTTGTTTTTGTGAGTTGAATGGGTTGAGTATAGACTTTACTAGAAGTCGTTGGGGTTTCCCCATTGGTGGTATAGTAAACATTTCCACTGGAAAGCAAATTCAGATTTAAACTTGTGGAAGTATAAATACCACTTTCAACGGAACTTTTTACACTTAGACTTACTGCTCTTAATCCAGTTTTGTTTTCTGCGTTAGGACTAGCGACTTCCATATAGATGAAACCATTGTCTTGGGCTCTTCCATAACTTGTGTTCTTTGTGACCTGAGCTGCGAAGACACTATCTTGAAGTTGATCATTATGAAATAGATAAAGAGACTTATCCCCTTTTATTTTCAGGTCGATGTGATGATAAACACTGGTACTTAGATTTGAGTCTCCTGAAGCCATCAAAACGATGAATTCATTGGGTTGTAGAATGAGACTTGGTAAAGAAACAGCACTCAATACATTAAAAGATTCTGAAATGGTGTATTCCGATAAATCAATCGCCGAATTTGAGTTGTTTTTTAATTCGATCCAAGCATAGGCATTGGCGCCATTATGAAGCATCAACTCCGTATTGATCGTCATCACTTCGTTGATGATCAAACCTGTTGGGGTTTTTAACGTATTTTGAAAAGCGGTGATGCCTGCTAAGGTATTGGGTTGACCTGGACTTAAGGATGGGGTGAATTCGATGAGGTCCCCTTTTCGTTGAAGCGCATAGCCATTTGGAACCATCGAATAATCGATTCGATCGATGATATGACCAGAACCATCTGTTAGAAAAACAGATCCGTTTTGAGGATTTAAGGTAAAATCCGTATGAAGTTCCCCTTCTTTTCGATTCAGATTAGAGGTATAGACGACCACTGATTTTCCAGGTTCTAGATTCAACGAGGGAAAACGCCATTGAAAAGGTGAATTCATTTCATCGCCTAAGGCATAATTTTTTAAGTTGATGGGTGTTAAACCAGCATTGGTAATTTCGATATAACCTGGTAAGACCGCAATGTCATTGGTAAAGTTGCCTGAGTTCTTAGGTAAGACTTCTGTGATGAGCAGTTGATCTTGAGTTAAGGTAATGGACTCTAGATAAGCAAGATGACCTAAACTAGTATTGGTGAAACCTGGACTGATTTGATCTAAAATGACCCATGAGCCACTGTTGTTTCTCGCTAGGACTGTATTTGCGGATAAGCTTGGTAATTGGATCTGATCGACGATCATACCTCCAGAATCCCTTAAAACGATCTTTTCCCCGCCTTCGCTTTTTAGTCCGAAGTTAGCGTAAAGACCAGGAAGATCGGTATTGGTTAGGTAAACAACTAAAAAACTCTTCGCTTTGATGATGGTTGAAGGAAAGATCCATTTGGTTTCATCTGAGGTATCACTTAATCCATAATTGGTTAGATCGATGTTTTTGCTTGTCCCATTATAGAGTTCAACCCAATCATAGGTCTCTCCAAAAGGATCTGAACTTGCCCCTTTATTTGAGCTCATGATTTCGTTGATGACCAAGGCGTGGACAGCACTGGTTCCATCGGGTTCTATAACATTAGGATCTTCTTGAACGGTCTTTACTTGTTCCGATAAAAGACTGATATACAAAGACCCACAGAGGATGGCTGTGATTACTAAAATGATTTTTGCATTATAAGCGAGACTCTTATTTTTCTTTTTTAACATAGTTCCTCATTATTTTAACATTATAAAGCCTTAAAATACATTTTTTCATAGTGACGCCACAATGTATACAGTATAATATACGTAGCCCATGAAAAATGTGATATTAATCCCTGCCTATCAACCCGATTTCCGTCTAAATACTCTGAT
>CAZXTB010000074.1:0-6867 GCA_964643535.1 uncultured Erysipelotrichaceae bacterium
TATGATGCCTGAGTTTTCTATACGACAAGATAAGACACCGTCTGCAACTTCTAAAACAGTGAGTCTCATCTTTCCATCATCGATCAAAAGATAGTTGCCTGGTTTAACATCTTCATACATCTCAGCACAATCAACATGGAAACGTTCATTGTTGCCTAAGACTTTTTCTCTAACCACTTTAACAAGGTCACCCTTTTTAAAGTTTAGAACTCCGTTTTCCATTTCACCACAACGGATCTCAGGACCTTTGGTATCCAGCATAATGGCTAGATTGTAACCAGATACATTGTTGACATCGTTGATGAGTTTGATTCTTTCGCCGTGGGTCAAATGATCCCCATGAGAGAAGTTTAAACGAACGATGTTCATACCAGCATTTGCCAGTTTAACGATCATTTCCCTGGATTCGCTGGCAGGACCCAGTGTACAGATAATCTTTGTTTTTCGGATGGTATTCATGTGACCTCCTTAGATCAGCCTTTCATGTAAGGCAAGCAGTTCATCTCTGGATTTTCTAGGCAAGGCTAAGGCTTCAGCGATCGGCATAGAAACGATTTCGTTCTTGAGCATACCGACACAGTGTCCACCAACCCCATTGATCAATAATTCCACAGCTTTATCACCCATACGTGTCGCTAAGACTCGATCAAAGGCGGTAGGAGAACCTCCACGTTGGATATGACCCAACACAGTCGCTCTTCCTGAAAAGCTGGTAACTTCACTGATCTTTTTCGCCAAAGCGTTGGCATCAGTAATCTTCTCACTGATAACGACGATGGCGTGGCGTTTTTTTCGAACTTCATCTAAATGTTTTAGTTTAGCTAAGATTGCAGCCTCATCATAGCCCTTTTCAGGGGTAATGATCAATTCTGCCCCACAGCTTAAACCTGCGAAGACAGCTAAGTCCCCACAGTGATTTCCCATAACTTCTACCACCGAACAACGGTGATGAGAAGAGGAAGTATCTCTTAATTTATCGATGTTTTGAATGACCGTATTAAGGGCCGTATCAAAACCAATGGTATAATCGCTGGAAGCCACATCATTATCGATGGTGCCAGGTAAACCGATACAGTTGATGCCCATCTCAGTAAGAGCCATGGCCCCTCGATAGGTTCCATCTCCACCGATACAGACGATCGCATCGACTCCGTTTTCTCTTAGATTACGTACTGCCGTTGAACGGACTGCGCGATCGGTAAATTCAGGTAAACGAGCCGTCCCCAACATGGTTCCACCTCGTATGATGATGTCACTGACCGAGCGGCTATTCATTTGCCACATCCGTCCTTCAACCATCCCTTTATAACCATCTTCTATCGCGACGACTTCAAGTCCTTGAGCCAATGCCGATCTGACGATCGCTCTGATGGCCGCATTCATTCCCGGTGAATCACCACCGGAAGTCATTACACCGATTCGTTTGATCATGTTGCGTCCTTTTTGTCCCCATCAATTTTATCATTATGAGACCTTTTTGTGTATTCTTTTATGAGTTTCTGCGGTTTTTTCCACCCACTAAAAGAGGGCTTGATAAGCTTTCGATGCGTTCCATTAAACGGTTTGCTTTTAAGGCTTCATCATCTCCTTTTAGATTGTATCTAAAGTGAGCTCTTAATCCATCGATTTTAAGGTTACTGGTAAACCAGGTCGATTTTTGATGATCCATACGATAATTCAATAAAGGCAAGAGAATTTCATCTCTGAACCAACCCGATAAGCTTTCTGCGCCGATATCATCGAAGACCACCACTCGTGCTTTTTTAATCATGGCCATCGTGTAATCGATCACATCTGGTGTATCAAAACTTTGTTTAACTTTGATGGCTAAACTGGGCACATGAACCATGGCCACATTGATGCCTGTCTTCGCAAAACTATTGAGCACAGCTGAGGCCAGATAGGTCTTACCTACCCCACTGTTGCCATATAAATAGAAACCTTTATCACTGGGATGATCCATCCAAGAAGCAATCTTAGCGATGCTTTCCGCATAGTCAGGTTCAAAATCCGCATTGAGTAGACTAGAGAAATCCGCAAGTAAGACTTCTTTTCCACCATCTCTAATCAAGAATTGTTTCTCATGAGCCATTAAGGCATTTTGAAAGCTTTGATAATCACAGGGTTTATAAACGGTCTGTAAGATACCGTCCAATTCAAGATCTAAGAAATAACCGGTTTCCTTTTGTCTACAGGCATGTAGACCAGGACAATGATCACAACGGCCACATTCTATAGACCAATCCGCAAAGCGTTGGACATGACGAGAAATGTAGGCTTCATCGAGCTGATGGTCCTTCATAAACTTAAGCACTTTAGGATCCTTTAATACGTTTTGGACTAAAAGAGCTCTTGAAGCTTTTTGTTGTTCATTCAGTTCAAAGTTGAGGTTAATCTTTTCCATGCTTATCTCCCATTTTTCTAAGTCGAGCTTTTAAGTCAGCCAATTCGCTTTCACTCATTGGTTCATTGGTGTTCTTATAATCCGGGATGGCTTCTTTTCTACCCTTCACAGGTTTCGCAGAGATGCCTTGTATATGCGCCAAAGCTTGATCTTTGGTTGAGATCTTTAAACGACTCCATGAGGCTGCGATGGTTTCCACATAACTTCTTCTAAGAGTTTGATTGCTTGTATCAAGGGCATACTTGATCAACACATTGACCACTTCCGGATTAAGACGTTGATCTCTCACCAAGGAGCTGATCAAACGCTTCTCTGTATCGGTTGGTTCTTTGCCTTCTTGAAGCCAACGTAAAAATTGTATGGGTTCACTTAGGTAAGGATCTGAAGGCATTTCAGAGGGTTCTTTTACTTTTCTCAATAAGTTCTCTAGTTTTTCAGAATCAAAAGTCATCGAAGCGATGTTGATACAATCCCCCAATAGAAGAATCATCTTGCTTACGTTGACCCCATAAACGGAGCCTAATTCTTCAATCAACTTTAAGTTTTGAGCGCTTCTTAACGCTTCAGGAAAAATCAAATCAGAACAGCGCTGTTTAAGTTCTAAGATGTTAAAACGTAAACCATCTAGCGTTGTTTCTTCTTTCTCAAAATGAACTTCTGCCTTAGAATCAAAAGATTTTAGGCGTTGGGCTTCAAAGGGTTTACTGATCGATTGAAAGCCTTCTTTTAAGGTCTTACTTGGGGTATAACGCTTTTTTATGATGTCATAATGGACATCACCGACAGCTTGAAGATAAGCTCGTCCTAGGACTGGATGATTCAGTGCTTCATTGATTTTTAAAGGCATTTTTAAAAGGTACAAATAAGTGTCGTTGATGGGATGATGGTAGCTTTCGATGAGTGAGACTTCTTCTAAGGCTTCAAAATCAGCGACCATTTGAGCATCGCTGATGCCTAATAAATTGGAAAGTTGTCCATGGGTAAAAGAAACAGGGACATTGAGATGAACTAAAAGTCCATAGAGTCCTATTGCGCTGCTTCCACAAAGCTTCTGATATACCAAAAAAAGACTGGCTGTATCCAAGGTAGTGGAAAAGGATTCGATTTGAATAAAGGCATTTCTATTTCTTTCCATAGATACTTCTTATTTTATCACTGTATAGGGTGACTTGCTGAATCAAATGGGCTTCATCTTGATTGTTTTCGATGATGTCATCGGCTAAAGCCATCTTTATCTTAGCGCTCAGTTGAAGTTTACGTCTTCTTCTAATCTCTTTGAGATCCAGACCACGTTGTTCCATCAATCGTTTATCTGCGATGTCTTCATCACTGACCACCAGTAACACTCGATCAAAGGCTGTTTCCCCATGAGCTTCATAAAGCAAAGGGACTTCACTAAAGACGATCAAGGCTCCTGATTCTATCGCCAATCGAGATAAATCAGAGAGTACCAAAGGATGGATCAAAGCCTCTACGAATTGTCGTGCTTCAGAATGAACTTCCTTAAAGATGAGTTCTGATAGACGAACATGATCCAAGATGCCATGAGGATAGAGATCTTCTTGAAAATACGTGTTGAGCGCGTTTTTTACTTCTTCTTTCTCATATTGAGCTTTAGCGAGGGTATCTGCGTCGAAGACAGGATAACCTAATGATTTTAAGATTCGACTGACACTGGATTTACCACTGCCGATATTACCTGTAATTGCGATGTGCATATCAGCCTTTCTGACATTGTGGACAATAAACAGAGGTCCTTTGTCCTATTTTAATGCTTTTTAAAGGACTTGCGCAAGTCAGACAATTCTGTGTTCCTCGTCCATAGACGCGAAGATGACTTTGAAAGCGTCCAGTGATGCCTAAAGAAGCGGTATAGGTTCTTACGGTTGCCCCGCCTGCCAATATGGCTTCACTTAACACCATACGCGTAATTCCTAATAGTTCCTGCCATTGTTTAAGGGTCAAGGTTTTTACTTTCTTTAAAGGAGAAAGCGAAGATAGAAAACAGATCTCATCGGCGTAGATGTTTCCTATCCCAGCGATGACCGATTGATCCAATAAGAAGGTTTTTAAAGGAATGCTTCTTGTTTTTGCGAGGTGTTTAAGGACCGATGGGGTCAAAGCTTCATCAAAGGGCTCATAACCCAACTGAGTCAAGAGTTCTTGGGGATGATTAAGAGAATACTGTATTCTACCAAACTTACGTGTATCGTTAAACTCTAGCTTTTGGTTAGATAAGATAAAGACCACATGGGTATGTTTCTTAGGTTCTTCATCTAAGGGCGTTAAAAAGAATCTTCCTTCCATTCTTAAATGAACGCTCATATAACCTTTCTCAAAGGTAAAGATCAAATACTTACCTCGTCGAGTAATGTCTAAGATACGTTGATGACTGACATCATGGATAAAGGTCTCTGATTCATACACTGTCCTTGGCCAAGTCACCAAAACATCCTGAATCTTTTCCCCTATGATTTGGTTTTTTAAGGTCCTTACGACCGTTTCTACCTCTGGTAATTCAGGCATTATTTCGCCTCATACCAAGAGTCTCCATAAGCTTCTGAGACCTCCATAGGTACTTTCAAATCAACAGCTTCAATCATGGCTTTCTTTATTTCACGTTTAACGATTTCTAATTCTTCTTTTGGGACATCAAAAACCAATTCATCATGAACCTGAACGATCATCTTTGTCTTTAAATGATGTGCTTTTAAAGCCTTATCCACTGAAATCATAGCGATTTTTATAATATCCGCTGCAGTGCCTTGGATAGGGGCATTCATCGCGGCTCTTTTTCCAAATTCTCTGATTTGATAGGACTTATCAAAGATCTCAGGGATCTCTCGTCTACGTTTAAACAAGGTCTCCACATAACCCTGTCTTTGGGCTGAAAAGACAGTGTCATCCATATATCTTTGGATGTTTGGATAAGAGGTCAAGTAGGCATCGATAAACTTCTGAGCGGATTTACGATCAGTCCCCAGTTGAGCCGCTAAACCGAAATCACTGATCCCATAGATGATCCCAAAATTAACAGCCTTGGCTTGTCTTCTCATCGAAGAAGTCACTTCATCAGCAGCTACATGAAAGACATCCATGGCTGTTTTAGTATGGATATCAAGATGGGTCTTAAAGGCTTCAATCATGGCACGCTCATCCGCCATATGAGCCAAGACTCTTAATTCGATTTGAGAATAATCACAGGCATATAAAAGATGACCAGGGCTTGGAATAAAAGCCTTACGTATCCCTCGGCTTTCTTCATCTCTTACCGAGATGTTTTGTAGATTAGGATCATATGAAGATAAGCGACCTGTTTGAGCGGTGGTTTGACTATAGACAGTATGTATCTTATGGTCAGCTTGGATGTATTTTTTTAAGCCTTGAGCGTAGGTTGAATAAAGCTTTTGATACTTACGGTATTCGATCAGTTTAGAGATGACAGGATGAGCATCGATTAAGCTCTCCAACACATCGATCGCTGTTGAGCCTTTTCGATTGGAAGGTAAACCCAGTTCAACGAAAAGCACTTCTGCGAGTTGTTTAGGAGAATTCACATTGAATGCATGACCTACGATTTGAGTGATCTGTTCAGAAAGTTCGTTGAGTTTCGCTAAGGTTTCTTCGGCGATCTTATCTAAGATGGATTCATCGACTAAGATACCCTCTTTTTCCATTTGATAAAGCAAGCGAATCAAAGGTTCTTCGACTTGATCATAGAGTTCTTTCATCGATTTAATGGCAATCTTTTCCATCAATAAGGAACAATCTTGAGCAAGCTTCATCGCGATCAATCGAGATAAAGTCATCGTATCATCAGATAAGACGGCTTTAGGATAATCTGGCCAGTTGTATTTGACTTGAATCTTCTCGTAGGTATTGATCGATGAATCATCGAGATAAGACAAAATCATAGGATCTTCAAAGGTCCCATTGACACTTACCTTCGCCCCATCACACGCATGAAGAAAAGACTTCGCATCATAAACTCGCTTGATGTTTGAAGAAGAAAGATAACTTATAATGTTGGGTTCTTTAAGAAGATCTTCTTCTTTGACGAAACAACTAAGGGTTCCATCAGAGAAAGCCAAACCAAAGAAAGGATGAGGCCAATCTGTATCGAGTCGATAATGAGGGAAAATTGCGATGTTTTCTTGTTTAAGATCTTCAAACTTATCACCACTTTCTAGATGCTCAAGCTTTACTTTTTCAACTTTGATCAAAGATTTCATTTCATAGCGTTCAAAGAAAGCATTGGCTTCACTGTTGGCGGGTTGATAGACCATGTTTTCTAAAGGAAGATCTATTTCAGCATCCGTTTTGATCGTTGCGAGCCATTTTGAGAAGAGGGCTTGATCAGCGTAGGTTTCTACGTTTTCTTTAAGTTTACCTTTAAGATCTTCTTTATGAGCTAAGACATTTTCTACACTTCCATAATCGGCCAATAACTTCAAAGCAGTCTT
>CAZXTB010000075.1:0-6738 GCA_964643535.1 uncultured Erysipelotrichaceae bacterium
ATCGATTACCGATGGCTGGACCGAATGATGTTTCGGCATTAGCCCAATTAATAGACAATAAAACCATTGAAGCAGCTGATATTTGTGCCATTATTGCGCAGACTGAAGGGGATGGTTATGCCAGAGGTTACAGTGCTTTAAGTTTTGAACTAATGCTTTCCGAAAAAACTGGTTTAAATCGTAATGATGTTTCGGCCAGAATCCCCATGTTGATGATCGGGTTGACAGGAGGTCTAATGAGTCCTCACTATACTGTCTTCACCCGAAAGAAAGTTGACTCTCTTACTAATTCCGAAAAACGACTTGCTTTGGGTATAAAAGTGACACGAGTACTTTTACCTGAAGAGTACGGAACCAGAATTCATGTTCTTTTGGTGGCAGATGCTGTAAGAGAAGCAATGAAAGAAGCAGGGATTGAGCAAATTGAAGATGTGCATTGTGTTGAAGTGAAATGCCCAAATTTGACTTTCGATCGACTCAATGATGCCATTAGTCGTGGAAAAAAATGCGTCAGTACAAACTTTGCTGAAGCTGGATCCAAATCAAAAGGTGCATCTGCTTTAGGAGTTGCTTTGGCCTTGGGTGAAATTCAGGATAAAGATGTTACAGATGAAGCTATTTGTACTAATTTTAGTTTGTATTCTAAGGTTGCTTCTACTTCAGCTGGAAATGAGCAAGTCGCATGCAAGATTATCTTAATGGGAAACTCATCACAATCCTCCAGTATTTATAAAATTGGAAGTGGTGTAATGGAAGATACACTGGATATCGAAGGTGCATTTACTGCTTTTAGGAAAGCAGGTTTGATTTTTGATCAGATGCTTCCTCAGAATCAGCGAGAAAGAATCGCAACAGTATTTATCAATGCAGGTGCTGATGCTTTAGGTTCTATTCGAGGACGCAGAACCACTATGAAATCTGACTATCTTGCTGGATATCAAGGTATTTTTGCAAAAGCCGTAATCAATGCAATTGTTGGAGCCTTGATTGGGGATACGATGATTTTAGCCTCTGCAGGATATGAACATCAGGGCCCACTTGGAGCAAATCTTGTGGCCGCGATTGTTAAAGTAGCGTCTTAATATGCTCGATATACTGGTAAAAAAGGCGAACCTTAATGGTCAACTCAAGGATATTGGCATTAGTATCGATCAGATCGTCAGTGTTCAAGACAACATTGATAGTCCAGCTAAAATGGTCATCGAGGCTAAAGGTCGGGTTTTAATATCAGGTTTTATCGATTGTCATATGCATTTAGACAAAGCATTGTTGAACGAAAAAGAAAACTATGTTGAAGGCACTGGCGCAGAAAAAGGTTTGTTGACGTTATCGATAAAAAAAGGCTTCACAGTCGAAGACATCATAAAACGGTCAGAAGAGATAATCAATAAAGCAATCCAATATGGAACATTAGCCATTAGAACCAATGTGGATGTAGATGAATCGGTCGGTTTGAAGGGTATTGAAGCGATGATTATTCTACGTGAAAAATATAAAGATATTATCACGATTCAAATCGTAGCATTTGCCCAAGAAGGTGTTTTCTTTGACAGTCAAACACAAAGACTATTAGAAGAAGCCATCCTTTTGGGAGCAGATTTGATTGGAGGACATACCATCACCAAAGGAGAAGGTGAAAAACACATTGACTTTATCCTTGGTCTTGCCAAAAAGTATAATCTTGAGTCTGATTTTCACCTAGATGAGTCAGGGAACAGAGCTCACTATCTTCTGCCTTACTTATCAGAACGCATTAAGAAACTTGGTTTGAGCGGGCGAGTTAATGGAATACACTGTTGTACCCTTAGTGCACTTGATTCAAATGAATTAGATAATGCGCTTAGCTTGATCCAAGAAAGTGGTTTGAAGATCACCATTGCTCCAACGGCCATCTCAACCAGAAATCTAGCACCAGTCAAACGACTGTTAGAAAACGGTACTTTGATTGGATTAGGATCAGACAATATACGAGACTTCTTTAATCCTCTTGGCAGTGGTGATATTAAACAAGCCGCTTTGCTATTGGCTCATATTCAGAGGTTTTATCAGATTAAAGAGATTGAACAAATCTGGTCAATGATGACTGATGGTGGAGCACGCTTGCTTGGTTTACAAAATTACGGTATTGAGGTAGGTCATCGTGCCCATTTGACGCTTTTCGATTCAGTTTCATTTACAGAAGTCATAGCTTATACGAGCCAACCTATATTGATAGTCCGATCAGGCAGAATTCTTAAATATTCATCAGGATTCATTTCTACTAATTAAAACTAAAATAAGATATAGTATAGGCATACCAAAGGTAAGGATAAAACATTGATCTCATTTACCGTCAGAGAATTGATCAGCAAAGAAACACTGCAGGGCTTAAAAATGGTTGCTGGAGACGCTAAAATAGATAACGTTATTTTTAATGTGAATACGATGGACAATCCAGATGCATTTGATTGGTTTACAACAGGTGATTTCGTATTGACAACTGGGTTTATATTTAAAGATGACCCGGAATTACAAGTTAAGATCATCAGAGAATTAGCAGATATTAATTGTTCAGGTATTGGAATTAAACCTAAACGGTTCTTAGGGAAAATCCCAACATGCATGATTGAAGAAGCCAACAGGGTCAATTTACCAATTATTGAAATCCCTTTCCAATATTCGCTCTCATTGGTGTCAAGTCTTATAAACAATGAGATTCATAAACGGGAAGATTCTGCCCTGAAGAAATTATTTAACATCCACGAAGCTTTGACGAAGTGTTCGTTGGAAGGTGGGGGATTGGATGAGCTGGTAAAAGTTATTGCCAAGTTGGTGGGTAACCCTGTGCTTATTGTAGACAGTAAATGGCGTTTGCTAACTTTCGCGGAACACCATGACAACATGGTTAAAATCTCGGATTATCTTGACCTCAACCGGAAAGAAAAAATATTTCCCGCAGAATTTATTGAAGACATGCCACAGAATATCCAGGAGTTTAAGAAATCAGTTAAGCGTCGTTATCCGAACAACAAAGGTGAAGTGGTTTGCCGGGTGTTACCGTTTCATGCTGATAAAACCTCTTACGGATATTTGGTCGTATGGGAAACAGTGAATAAAATGTCCAGTGTAGAGTATATGGCACTGGAAGCTGCCGCTACCAATGTAGCGTTAGAACGATTAAAGACACGTCAGATTGAAGAAGCAAGGCATTTATTGCAGCAAGATTTCTTTGATGATTTACTAGAGGGAAAAATTGAATCAGTTCATGCTGCCAATTATCTTGCTGAGTTTCATAATCTAGATCCCCGCAAAAAATACATCTGTATGATTTCTAAAATCGAGAATGAATTTGAATCAATGAATCTTGATTTATTAATGGCGAGAACAAAATTCAATAAATATAAAGAAGAATTGATTAGTGTTATTGATCATGTGGCTTACCTTAATAATCAGAATGTTTTGTCTATTCATCGCGGAAACTTCATTATCAGTTTTATTAAGGTCAAAGAGAACACCCCTTTTTATAACTCCAGTCTCTATCTAAAAGAGTTTGTTGATGATGTCTACGATGCTATGATGAAATATAATGAAAAAACTAAAGTCAGAATTGGCGTCGGGAAACCGTGCCCAGAATTTCTGGAGATGAAAAAGAGCTATACTCAAGCGCAGGAAGCTATTCGTATTTCGGTGCAGATCAATCAACCTGCTTCAGTCTCTTTTTATGAAGAATTATTGATTTACCATTTGTTGGATTCTGTAAACTCTCGCGACTCACTAGAAGAATTATATCAGTCAACTCTGGGCAGACTATTAAGCTTCGATCAACAGAACAATGCGAATTTGGTTGATACTTTAGCGCAGTATTTTCAATCGGGTGGCAACATCAGTGATGCCGCAAAAAGAATGTTTCTTCATCGAAATACGTTTATTTACCGTTTGGAAAAGATTAAGACGATTTTGAATTCGGAACTTAAAAATCCAGACGAAGTATTCAAGATCCAAATTGGCTTACTGATTATGAAAATTATCAATAATCCTAAAGTGAAAGAGAAACCTTATTATTAAAAGGTTTCTTTTACATCCTGAAAAATGTAAGCTACAGTTGGTTTATGCATTTTGGATAAACAATTATCAATTAAGAAATGAATATAAAGTGATTGATGGCGTCATGCATTTCGTCTTGATGCAGTTTTCTAGATGCTTGTGATGTGGCTGTTAGAGAAGGTGCCATCGTCTTAGGTGTCGCTGCGATCTTTACCTATGAGCTTTCAAAAGGAATCGCGATTTTAATGAGAAACAAGTTAAACTTCATACCCTAACCAACTATGATGTCCTCATAGAAACAGCTTTAGAATCTGGATCCATTTTAGAAAGTGACTTACTAACTTTAAAGGAATGGAAAAAGAATCCTTCTGAGTGGAAGAGATAAGAAATTATCTCTTTTTTTGAGCCGTATAAAATGAGTTAAATTAGCGACCCATTTCAGAAAATAAGTCTACTATCTTAAATATTACACGCATCGTGTGTAGACAATGTTTTTTTGAGCGTGTATGATGGTCATAGGGAATTTACTAGCACACAAAAGTGCGGAAAAGGGATAAAATGACAGACGATAAAGTAAGTATGTTTCTAGCCACCAACGGGAAGTTCTTTCCAGCGAACCAACTGATGAATATCAAAGACAAGTTGATGCAAGCAGATGAATCCAAGTTGATGATCGTAATGGCTTCTGATTATAAGGATCCAATGACCTTGTTGATTATTTCGATTTTCTTAGGTTACTTAGGCATTGATCGTTTTATGTTAGGGGATGTTGGAATGGGCATTTTGAAATTGATGACCATGGGCTTATGTGGTATCTTGACCATCATTGATTGGATCACCATTCAAGACAAGTGTAAGGAAAAAAATCTTCAAACCTTAATGATGGTTCTATAGTTTACAAAATGAGCACATCTAAGATCAAGATAAAACAGATCCTAAAAAAGGAAGAACTTCTTTATGGACTTCTACTTTTAGCTTCGATCTATGTGTTTGACTATCATTGTATCTTTAAAGCACTGTTTCATCTTCCTTGTCCAGGCTGTGGTTTAACCAGAGCCTTTCAAGAATTGCTTCAGTTTAATTTCATAGGTGCACTAAGCTACAATCTCTTGGCGATTCCACTTATTCTATATTTCGGTGGAATGTTTGTTTCTCGCATCATTGATGCGATAAAAGGAACTCAATCTTCTCAAGTGTGGGAGAAACCACAATTGTCTAAGGTTCAGCTCTTTATCTTAGTCATCATTCTATTGTGTAATTGGAGTTTAAATATTCTTAGAGGTCTCTGAAATCGGAGATCTTTTTTATAGACGAAAGCACCCTAAGGTGCTTTATCTCTAGCCATTAATCTAGCCGTATTTGCTTATATGATCTATAAGATCATTAAGACAAAACGTAATCCTTATAAAGCAGAATTGTATTCAGATTTAAAAGCTTATCAAGACATCAAATCTTTGGTTCAATAAATGATAATAGTCTCTGGATCATTCCCTCCTTTCGCTCCAGAGTTCAACAAAAGATGGTTCAACCCATCTTTTGTTTTGGGTTTAAATAGTCTACAATGAAGATACCTCAATGGTTAAAAGGAAGCTCCTATGAACCTTCAAAACGAATATTTATCGCTCACTGTAAGTCTTAAAGCCGCAGAAATGACCTCACTTATCGATAAGAAAAGTGGAAAAGAAATCTTATGGAATGGTGATCCTGCTTATTGGGCAGGACGTAATCCCATTCTATTTCCCATCGTAGGATCTACTTTCGATAAGAAGATCCATATCAATGGTTCTACCTATGAGATGGGTAATCATGGTTTTGCGAGACAAAGTGATTTTGAATTGAACTCTCAAAATGAAAAACAAATCATCTTAAGTCTTAAAGCCAACGAGTTCACCTTAAGTCAATATCCTTTTAACTTTACGTTAAACGTAAGTTATACCTTGAATAAGGCAAGCGTAAACATCGACTATCTCATCGTCAATAACGATGAGAAAACAATGCCTTTTTCGTTTGGACTTCATCCTGCTTTTGCCTTAGATGATCCTCAAGAAGCACACATAGAATTTCCTCATAAAGAAAGCTATCCTAATTTGATTGATCAACACAAAACCAATATGAACGATGAATTTTTCTCAAAGATTCCAACTTTTCTTACAGAGAACTTAAAGTCACCTTATGTGGATCTTCTTAGGAAAGATCTGAAAATAAGAGTCTCTTGTGAGGGCTATCGATGGGTCGCTTTTTGGAAGAAACCCAAAGCAGCCTTCCTGTGTATAGAGCCTTGGCATGGTCATGGGGATTTCTCAGAAACAACGACAGATTTTACACAAAGAGAAGGAACCATTAATCTAGAACCAAAAGATTCCTTTTCGACTTCTTATTCGATCACCATAACACCTCATTAAGTCTAAGATTAAATTCTCAATAAACAGTAAAGGACCTCATGAGACTCTTTATCGCCATCACTCTAAGTGAATCCATCAAGACTGAACTTCAAAAGGCGCAGCACCCTTTTCGATTGAATAAACAGAGAGGTAACTTTACCTCGTTTAATAATCTTCATTTGACCCTGGTGTTTATTGGGGAATCCTCCCTCAAAGAATGTGAAGCCATAGAAGCTACTCTAGAAGAAATCCCAAATGAACCCTTTGAATTGACTCTTGGGGAACTTGGGTGTTTCAATCGTAAAGATGGGGAAATCTGGTGGGTTGGGATCAG
>CAZXTB010000076.1:0-6715 GCA_964643535.1 uncultured Erysipelotrichaceae bacterium
ACTGTTCCTGATGAATTCACAGGGGCCGTCATCGGAGATTTCAATAAACGTAGAGGCATCATCTTAGGTATGGAACCTAATGAAGACAATGATCAAGTCGTTATGGCAGAAGCGCCTATGAGCGAAATGATGCGTTATTCAACGGAACTAAGATCGTTTACTCAAGGTCGTGGTGTTTATACTCAGAAGTTTGATCGTTATGAATTCTGTCCTCAGATCATTGCGGATAAAGTCATTGCGAATTCTGCGAAAGATCACGAAGAAGAAGAATTGGAATAAGTTCATCAAGGCACTGAAAAGTGCCTTTTTTTATTTAATAAACCACTTAGTTTAAGCAAACTTACTAGGTCTTAATTAACTCATTTTAAAATTTAATAATATATACTTGACAATAGTGTGTGGCATACAGTATAGTATTTATGAGGTAAAACTATGAATGATGATTCACTATTAACCAACCTAACATCTGAGTTACGACGAGGTACTCAAGTCTTAGCCGTTCTCGGTCAATTACACAAGGATCAATATGGATATTCTTTACTCCAAGATCTCTCAGTAAAAGGTGTAAAGATCGAAGCAGGTACCTTATATCCTTTACTTAGACGATTAGAAAGTCAGGGATTACTGAAGAGTGAGTGGGATATCCAAGAGACCCGCCCAAGAAAATACTATACGCTGAGTCCCTTGGGAATAGAAACCTATGCGAGTTTAGTCAAAGAATGGCAGTTAATGATTGAGACAATGAACCAGATTCTGAAGGAGGAAAAATGATGAATCAATGGGTAGAACGTTACATTTACGCAGTATCTAAAAGGCTTCCTGTATCGATGAGAGAAGATGTGAGTAAAGAATTAAGAGCCAATATTCAAGACATGATTGCGGATGAACCCCTCAAAGATGAAGACATTTCAGAGATCCTTCATAAACTAGGCCATCCCAATCAACTGGCCAACAGTTATCGTGGAAAAGAGCGCTATGTCATAGCGCCTGAACATTATGATAATTACATCAGTGCATTAAAACTGTTTGGGATTATCTTCGTCATTGTTGCTTTTTCAACCATACCTTCTTCGGCATTTACGGAAGGTTGGAAAACAGTTGTTCAAGCAATCGTATCCAGCTTAACCAGTGGTTTCTTAAACACATTCACTTGGATCACCATCGGGTTTTGGATCGTTGGGACCTGTGATAAAAATGAAACTTCAGAAACATGGAAACTAAAAGATTTGCCTGAATTACCTAAACCAAATCAAAGCAAGATTAGTCGAGGAGAAACCATGTTTGAGTTGATTTTCGGCCTATCCTTCGGATTGATTTTTATAAACTGGATACAAAACGGTGTCCCTTTCTTAAATATGGAAATCGTTCAGCCGTTTATCATTTTCTTCTACATAAGCATCCTTATGGAATTGATCGTGGGAATAAGTAAACTGATCTATGGTACTTGGTGCCTACCGATTGTTTTCGGATCCATCATTCAAAAGATCTACGATGCTGGTTTCGCTTATTTCCTATTAAAGTCTGACTTTCTAAATCATGAGATATACACCATCATCGCATCGAATACAGAATATTCTCTTCAAAGTATCATAGACAATATTGCCCTTGCTAAAGAGACCTTGATTTGGATTGTTCTGCTTGGGACAAGTATTAGTGTTATTACGACCCTGTATAAAGGTTTAAAAGCACAACACTAAGTTTAAACGAAAGTTTAACTAACCATCTTAAATAAGAATTTGAATAAGTCAATAAGGCACGAATCAGTGCCTTTTTTTATGAACGTAATAAAAAGTGTTTTATCATGAGAATGAATGTGTTAAAGTGTTTAGTGTTAAGGCCCGTTGGAGAAACGGTTAACTCACAAGCCCCTCACGCTTGCATTTACGGGTTCGAACCCCGTACGGGTCACCAAGATTAAACTTAAGAAAAGCACTTCTAATGGTGCTTTTCTTCTTAATTATTTTTCACATCGGTATCCCATGATTTCAAGTATAATTAAACCAAGAGAAATGGATGTTGTTCAAAATCTATGTTTTCTCTTTCGGCTTATGTCATTGAATTGTTTATGGATGAGATTGCCTAAGGCAAAGGAGTACAAGATGTACGACAAATGTGTTAAATTATTAGAAGAAAGAGGCGTAAGCTTAGATGATATCGTAGACTTGGTCCTTTATCTTCAAGGCAAATATCATCCAGAGATCTTAAAGGATGAAATCTTGCTTAGTGTACAAAGTGTCATCTCTAAACGAGAAGTCCAACATGCGATCTTAACAGGACTCATGATCGATATGATCGCTGAGTCTGAAATCGATATGGATCCTCAACTAAGAGCCATTCTGATGGCGGATGAATCACTCTATGGGATCGATGAAGTATTGGCTTATGGGATATGTAATTTATATGGATCAATAGCCTTGACCAACTATGGCTATATCGATCGAGAAAAGCCTGGAATCTTAGAAAAAATCAATGAACATGGATCTCAATGTAATGTCTTTCTAGATGACATCGTTGGGGCCATCGCAGCCAGTGCGGCAAGTAAGCTTGCCCACCACCATGGAAAGTAGGAACCTATGAAAAAAATACTCGCAGTTGTTTCTTTACTCGCTGTCCTCTTAACAGCCTGTTCAGATGGAATCCCAGAAAAAATCAAAGATAAGTCTGGCAGTATCACCGAGATAACCCAGGTTAAACCAAGTTATGTCGTTGAGCTTTTTGATAATCAGGAGAGTTTTATTTACTATTATGGAAGCTCTGTCTGTGGAGCTTGTCTATTTATGAAAGACATCAATTCTGAAGTCGTCAGAAGAACAGGCATTCCTATGTATTTTATTGAGACCGACAAGACCTCAAAGGAACAACTTGCACTTTTGACCCCTTATTTAGTTCTACCTGGTGCTACTCCAACCTATGTCATCGTTTTAAATGGCGTCGTTAAAGAAACCTTTACCCCTGAGATTTTAGTGGGGGATGATACAGGTTTCGTAACGGAACACATCAATCTTTATACGGTTCATTTTATCTCAGTACTAAGAGAAAAAGGCTTGTTGATCGACTAAGATTGATATAAGCAAGGAAAAAATATGAAAAAAATACTCAGTTTAATTATGATCAGCCTCTTATTTTTATCAGGCTGTTCTAGTATACCAGCAAGTGTTAAAGACAAAGAACCCTATACGACAAAGAGCACTCAGGTTCAACCCAGTTATGTGGTTGAATTGATTGAATCAGATGCGAGCTTTATCTTTTACTTTGGGAACTCTTGGTGTGAAGCGTGTCAATTTGTGAAGGCTGTCAACAATGATGTCGTTACTCGTGGAAAGATCCCGATGTATCATATCGAAATGGATAAGACCTCTACTAAACAACTCAATATGATTTATAAATATGTGATCAAACCTGTTGCGACACCAACCTACATCATCGTGCTTAATGGGGTCGTCATCGAATCCTTTTATCCTGAAGTTTTCGTTGGAGACGATGAAAACCTTGATGTGACTCATGTGAGTCTTTACGCAGACAACTTAATTGCATATCTTAAAACGAAAGGTCTAATCAACTAATCCTATGCAAGCTGTGTCCCTTGAAAGTGCCAACTCATTCTTCAGATCTTTAGGTTTGAAAGAAGGGGATATCGTTGAACTTCATGGCTCACTAAAGGCCATTGGTTTAGTCTCTGGTGGACCCAATACCATCCTTGATGCTTTACTCAAAGTGCTTTCGTATGAAGGCACTTTAATCATGGCAGCCCAATATTCCACCAATACAGAACCAGCTCATTGGTCAAATCCACCCGTAGAGATTGAAGCTTTTAAAGCCATTAGAGAATCTCATCCTTCCTTTAAAGGAAAAGAAACCTATCTCAACTGGATGGGCTCTTTAGCTCAAACCTTACAACTCAAAGATCAAACGGTCTTTTCTGATCATCCTAATTGTGCAGTGATGGCTTTGGGTAAACAAGCCAAATGGTTGACGATGCCTTCACCGATAAGCCCTGCTTTTGGATTGGATTCTCCTTTAGAAAGAGCCATTCAACTGAAGTCAAAAGCCTTACTGATTGGGGTCGATTATTCAACCTTAACAGGCATGCATGTGGCAGAGACCTTATCAAATAAGCGTCCTTATCACTTAGAATCTGCCACATTAAAAGTCAATGGGAAAGATAAACGAGTAAAGTTCTTAGAATATGACACAGACTCAGAGATCTTTAGTTTAATCGGAGCTGAATATGAAAAGACCCATGAGGTCAAGACCTTAAGCTTAGGCAATGCGACGTGTAAACTCATCGATATGAGTTCTCTTCATGAGTTTACCTTAAAATACTTTAAGGAGCACCTATGAAAAAAAGCGTACCCTTTTTAGACGGCTTTCTTACCGTGACTGGCGATAAATTCGTCATCACCACCTGTGACATCACCCAACAGGATGAATCCACTGGAGAAGTCACAGGTGAAGTCTTAAAGGCTTCACTTCAACTCAAAGAATATGCCTTAGGTAAACGGAGTGTCTTTGACTTAAAACTAGATCCTAAGGGAACAGATTTTCAAAAGAAAGTATGGAAAGCCATGCGTGAGATTCCTTATGGGCAAACCAAGACCTATGGTGATCTAGCCAGAGCCATAGGATCCCCTCAAGCCTTTAGAGCGGTAGGGGGAGCGTGTAATCGTAATCCCATCGCCATCATTCAACCCTGTCACAGAGTTGTAGGATCAGATGGATCCTTGACAGGTTTCTTTGGGGGTTTGGATTTAAAACGAAAACTCTTGGATTTTGAGAAAAGATAACAGGTCATTGACCTGTTTTTTTATGGATAAGGGTCATGTTATAATAAATAGGCCCATGAACTTTAACTTTAGTAAACGGATTCCTTTAAATAAAGGATGGTCCAGTGATCGTAAATTCATTCTTAAAAGCACTCAAGAAACAGTGCTTTTAAGAATACTCGACAAATCAAAATTCGACCGTAAGATAAAAGAGATCAACCACCTTCATCAATTGGATTTAGCCCCAGTTCAATTCAGCCAAGCAATAAGTGTTGAGCTTGTCAAAAATGAGGTTCATTATAAAACATCGTATCTATTTGGCCAAGATCTAGATGAGGTCATAGAATCTTTATCACTAGATAAACAAGCTGAACTAGGTAATCAAGCAGGGTTTGCGCTTAAAGCGATCCACTCTCAAGTTAAACTGAATGAGACGATCCTTTGGGAAAAACACTATGGATCTAAGATGGATCGAAACATTAAAGCGTATCGGGAATGTGGAACTCGATTTAGTGGAGATGATCTTCTAATCGACAAATTGAATGAACTAAGAGGTCTCATCAAGGATCGACCTGTATCCTTTCAACACGGGGATTATCATATCGGAAATTTCTTACTTTGTGAGGATGGGAATCTTGGAATCTTAGATTTTGATCGCTGGGATATTGGAGATCCTTGGGAAGAGTTCAATCGTCTTGTATGGTGTAGAGAAAAAAGTCCTGTCTTCACAAGAGCCATGATCATGTCCTATTTTGATGACCAGATTCCTGAATCTTTCTTTGATTTATTGTTTCTCTATATTGGGGTCAACGCCTTGGCTTCGATTCCTTGGGCAACTAAATACAATGATGAGGAAATCCAGGTGATGTTGAAACTGATCCAACGTTTTGATGAAGATACGCTTCACTTTTCTCAGACAAGACCCCTTTGGTTTTAAACTAGATAAACCATTAAAAGAACACCTTCTATATAAAAAAACACTGATGGATTATCCCATCAGTGTTTTGTATGTTGAACTAAAGGATGAAGAAACAAATCTAGTAAATAAGGATTTCTTTATGAGGCAAACATTTTATTTTCTTAGAGAGCTCCAACTTCTTAAGGGTACGTGAGATGGCTTCTCGACTAGATCCCAAGCGATTGGCCATTTCTTCTTGGCTAAGAGGATTTCTTAAGATACGCTGAGTATTTCTAATCTCCCCATAATCACTTTCTAAAGCCTCAAGAAGGGCGTATAAACGATGATCTAGTCTATCCACATGTACACGCTTAAGTTCCAACTCTAAGCTTTCTATACGTGTTGAAAGGCTACTAAGAAGGGATAAAGCTAAGTCTGGTTCTTTCCGTATGAGCTCTTGTATCTTCTCACTTGGGATTGTACATAAACTCCCATCTTCTACACATTCAATCGTATAGGGCGCTAGTGTAGGTTTGAATAAACTGCTTTCCCCATAGAAGTCTCCTACTCGATAAAAGTAAAGGACTCGACGAATGCCTTCTTCAGAATCGCTAGTGGCTTTGAATCTTCCTCGATTGATGACCACGAAGGAGGTGAAAAGATCGTGCTCACGAAGAACGATATCGCCTTTCTTAAAAGGGATCCTTATCACATTGGCGATGATCAAATTACGTTGTCTTACACTTAGGTTTCCAAAGATGGATAAGTGAGAGATACATAAAGGAGCTCTACACGTACTACAGTTTTCCATGTGTCAATTTTATCACAAGGAAACCCAAGTCTCAAACAAGGATTAAAAAATCCCATTTAAGGGATTTAGTTTATAAGATCTGGAAACTAATTAAAGCAATGATCATTAAACCTAAGACGATGCGATAATAGGCAAAGGGGGTAAAGTTGTGCTTTCTAACGAAATTCATCAAGAGTTTCATCACAAACAAGGAAACGATAAACGCGGTGATGAAGCCTACGCTAAGTGTGGCCCATTCTAGTG
>CAZXTB010000077.1:0-1603 GCA_964643535.1 uncultured Erysipelotrichaceae bacterium
AGTTTCGCAACTCAATGATACTCGGATTCTGTGCATGATGCTTTTTATTTTATTTAGTGGACGACTTCATATTACAATTAGCTTTAATATTTATTATCTTAATTATGTACATATTTATGAAGCCATTACAAAAAAAGCACCTTTTAGAGGTGCTTAAAGAATTGACTATCCAAATACACTTATTTTCTTTTAAGATACTATTTAGCTGGTGTTTCAATGACTGGAGCTTCAACACCCGGTTTTACTGGTGTCGGACGTTTTTTTAGTCCTTTCATCAGTAACACAGCCCCTACCAATACCACCACAAGTCCTCCACCGATCAACAGATACATGGTCAATGAATTATCCGCCTTTTGAAGTCCAATGGATAGATTAAATGAATCAGCACTTAAGTTTAATGTCTTATTGACCAACTCAAATGGATAGATCGTATCCTTATTGTAGTCAACCCCATCAACTGTTTTTAGAGTATAGTCTTTGAAGGATACATGATAGCCGATTGGAGTATCCAATACATCGACATAACCTCGCATAACTTGGGCGAAATCTTCTTTCCATTCAATGATCTTGGTTCCTTCTTTTAAAGCAAAGGTTAAATTACTATCTAAACCAGGAATCATCGATTCAGTTGCTTCGGTGATCTTTAAAGGATCTTTTGAACCAAAGCTTACTTTAATCGTATACATTCCGTTTTTGGTTTCAGTCGTTACTGCAGGATTCAAAAGCGTTGTTAAGGCATCTAATTTTGCCTCGATTAAGGTCACTGCCCAACCACTATCGATCATTTCTTGGCCGTATTTTTGAGTTGGATCGATGGCTAAAATAATGTCTCGGTTTATGGTTTGATCAGATGTAATAGAAGTATTGATGTCTAAGGTTTTGATGTTGACCAATTTATCAACTAAGATTCCAAAACTACTTAGTTCCAGTTCCTCTTGATCTGCAAAGGTATAGGTAGAATCGCCAGCTACAGTAAATGGATTTAAATCAATATCTCCATATATTTCAGCATCTTCGATGGCTTTGATCGCCCATTGCATATAATCTGTTGGATTACTTACGAAACCTTGCATAACAACACTGTTTATAAAAGGATCCTCTCCTTCAATCGCAGAAATAAAGATATCGTTTCGACCCGTTAATTTTCCAACCTTAACTTGATACTCATTGAAGTTATCAAAACTGAAGGTGTAGGTTATGACCAGCGATGTACCCCCTTCGATACTGTTGGTCAAGGTAGAATCATCTAATGGATCCGCAGCTTCAATGACAGGCATGATCGCATCTCGTATAACATCCAATTCATAAGGTACATCCGCTTTTTGGATTACAACCCGTAGTACCTGATGACCCTTCCCATTAAAATTATCTAGATATAATTTTGAGTCTACTGTATGCGTACATCCACTTAATACAAGAAGCAACAAAACAAATAAGGTTAAAAATTTTTTCATACTTTGTGCTTTCCTTTCCACTTTGAGTGCACACTTCAAAAATAAATCTTAAAAACACAATTCCTCTTCTCATTGGATACCCTAAATAGAATTAATCTAACGACTTACTTAATTGAATAATAGCACTAATAATAGAAAATATAAATATA
>CAZXTB010000077.1:1703-6641 GCA_964643535.1 uncultured Erysipelotrichaceae bacterium
ATCTAACGACTTACTTAATTGAATAATAGCACTAATAATAGAAAATATAAATATAAGGCTATTTATTATTCTATAATTTTGAAATTTAAGTTTTCAATACTCTATTTCTCTAACTTGATGGATTGTTTCTTAGTGCAAGCATTTCATTTTAGACAAACAAAAAGATTGATCTTTCGACCAATCTTGTTGAAACTAAATCTTTGTGACGTTTTGAGCTTGAAGGCCGCGATCTGTCTCGACTACTTCGAACTCGACATCAGCGTTTTCTTCAATATTCTTGAATCCATCCATCTTCAGTTGTGAATAATGGAAGAATACTTCTTTTCCGTCGTTAGCGACGATAAAACCAAAACCTTTTTCTTTATTAAACTTCTTAACTTTGCCTTGCATCAAATCCTATACCTTTCTTTACGTAGGGGTCACCTACATCGTGGGTTAATTCTAACACAATTATGGGACATTAAGGGAATTATTTGATAAGTCATCAAAAATATATTCAAAATTGCATGAAGTCATCGATTTTAAAAGGCTTTTTTACTCTAGTTACTTCGTTCGAAACTACCTAAACGCTTGAATAACAGGAAAAAAGAGACGTATAATGACCTTAAAGGAGCTCTCATGAGAAAATCAATTCTAGTTTTGATTTATTCACTACTCTTTACATTTTTTCCGTTGATCATGTATTGGTATACGGGAGTTTTTAGTCAAATCAAGGCCTATGATTCCAATGGGATGAACTGGGGTATGGCGTATTACCTAGCGTTAGCGTTTCTAATGACTTTACTCTTTGGGATTACGGGGTCTGTCTTCTCATGGATTGGATATAGAAAGAATAATCCAAGTATGATACTTTACGCCACTGGGTTTATGGGAACCATTGCGGCCATCTTTTATCCTTTCCCATCACAAACCATTCCTGGATTAGTGATGGTTATTCTTGGTTTACTTGCTTATTTTGATCTAAAAAGAATCTTAAAGAAACAAAAGCAATAAGATTCCTTATTAAAAGAATACCTCCTATTTAAAGAATCTCTTCTATCCAATAAATAAAAACCCTGATCAACAGGGTTTAAAGGAATGAATCGTAAGATAAACACTAGACTTCTTTTTAGAACTTACTTTTTATCATCGATGGATACATCGATTCTATCGATCTTACCATCTCGATTAAATAGACTATGACTGGTTTCAAGATCTAAGGCATCCTTAAATGTCTTTACTTTTCCATCGACAGAGGTCACGACGATCTTTTTATGATCCGATAATGTATAGATAACAGGAACTGTACAGAAGGTAAATCCTAAGGCATTCTTTTCAATCAGGATCGTTTCTGAACCATGGCCATTTCTAGGCAAGGTCCAAGATTCCTTTTCACTTAAGTATTCAGATCTTTCCAACAATACAGGATCAAAATGAACCAAACCATTCTTTACCTTAACACCCAACTCTCCAAAACGTGAGATAAAGTCTTCTTTGACTTGACCTGTTAAACCAGGTTGTTGAACCCCTGAGAATGAAGGCGTATGAGAATAAGCATCGGTTGGGAAAGCCCCATAGACATCTGGAGTCTTTTCAACTCCAAGCCCTTTCTTAGAGGCTCTATAACCTTCAAGCAAGGCCACAGCGTCTTTATTTAAACCTTTTTGAGCGTAGATATCCTCAAAGTTTTCTTGTGTCGCTAAGACCAGCTTAGAGACCATATGCCAATAGATCGATCCTAAGCCTTCATACTTATAGAAAGTTCCAGAACGTCCTGTAAAGGCATGATGATTAAACAACTCTGAGAAGATCTCTCTAACTTGAGTAATATCTTCTTCTTTGTATTCCTTGGATGCTTTTAGTGCTTTTTCAATGTCATAGCCATTTCTGAATCGTCCATTGAAGTGATACTTCCCATCGACATCTTTTTCGATGTATCGACTACGATTATTCTTAAGTTCTTCTTTCAAAATGAACGAAGACAGTACTTGAGCTTCAGGGATCACATTCTTCTCTAAGAATTTAGGCAAAGCCCGATTAGGATAAAGCATATAACTGTCTTGGTCTATGCGATAAATAGAGCTCTTCTTAAGCGCATTAAGCACAGCCAAGCTTTCTTTAGGATCCAAAGCTTTAGAACTCAAGACAGAGACTTGTCCTTCTAACATCTCATAGAGATGAGATAGACTGCAGCCTTGCGAATCAAAACGTAAGAGGTTGTAGGAATGATAGAGCCCATCTTCACGTTGATTCTTTTGAATGGAATCCTTTAAATGAAGCAGGGTTAAACCGATGAAGTCTTTTAGTTCAATGATGGATACAGAAGATTTCTTTCCACTAAAGCCATCAGTATAGATCGTATGGCGATAATTTTCACCGATCTTACCCAAAGCTTTCATGATCTCAAAGCGATCCTTATCAGATATTTTTGAACCCAACTTGGATTGATTGTTTTTTAACACGAGTGCTGTATCCTTAAACATCTTAAGCACTTCAACTGAAATATCTAAACCATCTAGATCGATCTCATTGACCAATTGATTCATAAAGGTTTGGAAACGATGGATATAATACAAGGTCACCATCGATAGACCATTGCCTACCAATGCATTGTTTGCATCATTCCACTCAGGACGTTGCGTATTCATCCATATACCACCCTCAGGTACAAAGTTAGAGAGTTTCGCCAACAAGGTCACCAAGAGTTTCTCCATTAAGTTGACCTTATAGATCTGATCATTTTGTCTGATCAGTTTTCCATCAGAGCCAAGAACTTCTACTTTTGAATGAATGCGCTTTTCGAGTTCAAAATCATAATCGATACTGTTTCTTGGATCTTCTACCAAAGCATTGAATCCTTTGATTCGATAAGGCACATTGGCATAGACGAAGATTTCTTTATGAAGATAATCTTTTAATTTCTGTGGATTATAGGCTTTGGATAATTCCATCAGTTTAAGAAGATAAATGATTTGATGATCGCCCCAGTAGCCTATATTGGACCAAGGTTCATGAGGATTCAAGACTTCCCAGTCTAGACCATTTTTCGTTATACGATATGGATTATAACCATCCGCTGTAGAAGCATTCACAAATTTAGCGATGATACTTTCGGTAAACTCAGGATAAGACAAAGAGAGGGCTTCCCAGTTTTGGAAAATATCGCGCCAGTTCCCTTCGAAGTTGAGTTTCTTACTCCCGTCTTCTTTGGTGACTTCGATACTGAATTGATTCCAAGGACGACTTGGGTCCCCATGACGACGGCTGTAGGTCAATGGTAAGTATTCCAGTACCAAACGTTCAAAATCTTTATTCTTTAAAGCTTCTACTTTTAAACGTAGTTCATTAAAGTTGATTGAAGAAGGCAATTGATTAAAGAAATCAGCTTGATGAGCAGCGACATCTTTATTCCATACCCCTACGAAAGCTCTAAAGTCATCTCTTTCGATGGTATAACCATCGGCGTAGACTCCACCACGCATGATGTTGAAGAGTGTATTTGAGAAATGACGATAGGATGATTTTTTATTGGCAGTGATTTGCATCCCATCAGCGTTGAACACCAATTTCTTGAGATAAGCATCTCCTTTTGAGATATCAGCGTTGACATCTTGGATCAAGGTTTTTCTTTCTTTTAGATCTTTGATGAGTTTCGCAACCGCAATGGCACTTTGATTCAACTCAGCCACAATGATCCACGTTTTAGATTCCTTAGCTTTTAGTTGAATCGATTCAACCACATAGTAAGAACCTCGTCTACCCTTAATATCGACTTCTGTGGTCACTTCATGATTCAGAGAGAAAGCTTCAGTTTGTTGTTCAGATAAAAGAACCACAGGATGATCTAATCCTTTAGACCAAACCGTTGTTACTTTTAGAGATTCACTGGGTTCAGCTTTATCGGTCAAGATAGAACTTAGTGTATATAAACCTAAGCCTACGCTTTCAACCAACTCACAACGTTTATAGCCATCCAATAAGGTACTTAGTGTGGTTTGAAGTGAAGTGTTGACCCCATAAGGTAGGATATTACGTATCCCATCTAAGATTTTTACTTGAACCAACCCACTATTTAGGTTAGAAACGCTCGATTCTTTGATAAAACCAAACTCATTGCTGTTTTTCCAGCTCGTTTTAAAGGAAACTTGTAGATCATGGTTGATTTCTTCATACATAATCTTATTTCCAATGGTATTTTTATAGAGATTTCTCGTTATTTTATAGACATTGCTGTTATATGGCGAAAACGGTTTCCATAAAAAATCTTGGTTATCTTTTGAAACAATGACAATGGTGTTGGAACCAGTCGTAGAGAAGCTATCGTGTATTTTATCATCGGTATAATACGGAAATAGGGCTGATTCAGCGTTTTTTCGCCCACAAGTGAGCCCACCAGTGCTAGAAATGAACATCCAATGGTCAACATCGCTCACAATGGTCATAAAGAACGGATCCATATGATCATAGTTTTCGATCTTGAAAAAAGCTTCATTTTCGATGGTCACCGTTTCAAGTGAGACTTTTTTGTTTACATCGTTCAAAGATGCGCTTCCAAAGAATAGATTTGTTGGTTTCATGAAGGTTATTCCTCTTTAATGGCTCAAACTACCACCTATAATCGATTATATAGTGCCAAAATTAAAAGAGCAATGGGTTTTAAGCATAAGATGCACTAAAATATGAGAGTTTCGTGAAAACGCTTTCGTAATAGCCCATTAATGAGAAGAATGTTGGTTTTATAGATCGATTTTTAGAGAAATCGTTTCCTTATCAAAGATGATTTATTCACTTACGAAGAAACAATATTGGTTTAGTTAAATGAACATAAGATTTAAATATTCTTGAAATCTGGTTCTTTATTAGCTCTGTAATGACGTTGACCACTCGAATAAACATTTAGTAGCACTAGAGATTTTCTCGCAAGAAAAATTTAATGATGCTTTCGAACAATATTTTGAA
>CAZXTB010000078.1:0-6492 GCA_964643535.1 uncultured Erysipelotrichaceae bacterium
AGGAACCAATACTTGTCTTATCCATAATGGAGTCTTTTGAACTTGAGCCAATTCTAGAAACTTCTCTGTGACTTCTATTTTTCTAGAGGTGATTTTCTCATAAAGAGCACTGTCTGCGGCTTTTAGGTCATAGATGATCAAATCTGTATACGCTAAGATTTCCGGAAGTAAAGGTGATTGAGAATAGCCTGAGGTATCCAGCGCAGTATGAATTCCTGCTGCTTTAAGCGACTTCAAACATTCTAAAAGAAACTCTGGTTGGTTTAAAGGTTCTCCTCCACTAAAGGTGACCCCTCCGTTTGACCCATAATAAGGCTTGTTTTTTAGTGCCATCTCAGTCAATTCAGCCGCTGTGTAGCGATTACCAATGTGGGCTTGCCAAGTCTCTGGGTTATGACAATACAGACATCTTAATGGACAACCTGATAGAAAAATAATCGATCTGATCCCTGGCCCATCGAAGGTCCCAAAAGGCTCTATTTTACTGATATAACCTAGACTAGATCGATTCATTGAAGGTCCTATTGAGCACTTCCAATTGTTGAGCTCTCGTTAAGCGATGGAAGTGGACCGCATAGCCGGAGACACGGATGGTGAGATTAGGATAGAGTTCAGGATGAGCCATGGCTTTCTCTAAGACATCTCTAGAATAAACATTCACATTAAGATGATGAGCCTTTTGAGCGAAGTATCCTTCTAGAATAGATACTGTATTGATGACTTGTTCTTTTTGAGTCTTACCTAACGTTTCAGGTAAGATCGAGAAGGTATTGGAGACCCCATCTTGACAGATGTCCCCATAAGGAATCTTAGCGACGGAGTTAAGCGAAGCTAAAGCACCACTCTTATCACGTCCATGCATTGGATTGGCTCCTGGAGCGAAAGGTTCACCCTTCTTACGGCCATCTGGGGTTGTCCCTGTCTTTAATCCATAAACCACATTAGAGGTAATCGTAAGAATAGATAGGGTATGAACAGCGTCTCGATGAAGTGGATGTTCTTTCAACATGCCTGAGAACTTTGTAACGAGATCAACAGCGATATCATCGACTCGATCATCATCATTCCCAAACTTTGGGAAGTCTCCTACAATCTCAAAATCAGTTGCGATCCCGAATTCATTACGAATCGGTTTTACTTTTGCGTATTTGATCGCAGATAAAGAATCCGCAACGACAGATAATCCTGCAGCCCCAAAGGCCATTAAACGAGTCACATGGGTATCATGTAAGGCAAACATACTCTTCTCATAGGCATATTTATCATGCATATAATGGATGATGTTCATCGTATCGACATACAGCGCTGAAACTTTCTTTAAGGTCAAGGTATAGAGTTCCATTACCTTATCATAATCTAAGATCTCATCGTTGATCGCAGGGATCCCATCGATGATCTTCTCGTTGTAGATCTCATCATAACCCCCATTAATAGCGTAAAGTAATGCTTTCGCAAGATTGGTTCTCGCCCCAAAGTATTGGATCTGTTTACCGACTTCCATCGCACTGACACAGCACGCAATCGCATAATCATTGCGATATAAAGGAGACATCAAATCATCGTTCTCATATTGAATGGCACCTGTCTCAATGGACATCTTGGCACAGTATTGTTTAAAAGACTCAGGCAATTTCTCTGACCATAAAATGGTCATATTGGGTTCAGGCGCAGGTCCTAAGTTGGTCAGTGAATGAAGATAACGGAAAGAATTCTTCGTCACCAAAGGTCTACCATCAAATGCTACTCCTCCAATGGATTCTGTAACCCAAGTAGGATCTCCCGCAAACAATTCATCGTATTCAGGAGAACGTAAATGACGAACCAATCTCAGTTTGATGATGAATTGATCAATGAGGTCTTGAGCTTGAGCCTCTGTGATTAGACCACTTTCTAGATCTCTTTGGATATAGATGTCTAAAAAAGATGATGTTCTTCCTAAAGACATGGCCGCCCCATTGTTTTCTTTAACGGCGGCCAAATAAGCGAAGTATAACCATTGAACAGCTTCTTGAGCGTTTGTCGCTCCTAAAGAGATGTCAAAACCATAAGATAAGGCCATCTTCTTCATGTCTTTTAGTGCACGAATCTGATCACTGACTTCTTCACGTAGTTGTATGGTGACATCGTTGATGTCTGTGATATGCGCATGATCAAACTTCTTCGCTTCGATCAAATAATCTACACCATACAAAGCTACTCTTCGATAGTCTCCTATGATACGGCCTCTTCCATAAGCATCTGGTAAACCAGTCAGTAGTCCCGTATGTCTTGCCTTTTTCATCTCGGCAGTATACGCATCAAAGACCCCTTGATTATGGGTCTTAGAGTAATCGTTGAAGAAAGTCTCAAATTCAGGCTTCATCTTACGCCCATAAGCTTCTACGATCTTAGAGGCAAGTTTGATGCCTCCATAAGGGTTGATGATGCGTTTTAAAGGGGCATCTGTTTGAAGCCCTACGATGGATTCTTTGTCTTTTAAAATATACCCAGGCTTAAAATTATTAACTCCAGAAACAGCGTCCATTTCGATGTCTAAAACACCTAGACGTTGTTCTTCTTTGAGTAGCTCTTCACATCTTTCCCATACGGCTTTTGTATTTAAGGAGATCGGGGCTAAGAATTGATCATCTCCTTGATAGACTGTAAAGTTTAAGCTGATGAAATCTTCGACGTTGATGTCGCTTTGCCATACTCCAGCTTTGAATGACTCCCATGTTTTTTGCATATTGGCCTCCTGAGTGCGTGATTATTTTACCACGACTTTCGCCAATATGATGTGACTTTAATCACATTTTATACCCTATTTTTTATTAAGCGCTTACATTATAAAAAGTGCTCCGATGTGGAGCACTTTGATCTACTTAGTCTAGTTGATGAAGTTTTTTGTATTCAATTAAATTGATCTTTGGGGTAAATGATTTCTTAATCTCATCTATCTTTTCAGGATGATTCAATAGATCATCTATACTTTCAAGACATAGGATCACTGGATTAACCAAAGCTTCTGTACTGTTATCCATAAAGAAGTTAGATCCATGAACCACGCCTTTACATCCAGAGAAACCAAATTGAATCGTAGGAATAAACAAGGATACATCACCTATATCTCCTGAGGCAAATCCAGATTGATGATCAAGCAGACCCTTTTGAGTTACCAAATCTAAGGCATAAGGCCTCAATACTTCATTCAAAGCTTCACTTTGAATCAGAGGTAGATAACCAGGAATATCCTTAATCTCACAGCTTGCGTTTAGAGCTTGGCTACAATGGATCGCAGCTTGATCAATCGCTTCATTGACTCTTTTTAAAGACTCAGGATTAATGGATCTTACATAACCTTCTAAGATGGTTTTAGAAGGTACCGCATTGATGGATTGGCCTCCTAAAGCATTCATCAGATGAACCCTAATCATGTCTTTCTCTTGGAAGGTCTCTCTTAATAAGGCAATCGCATTTTGAGTAAGAACCATCGCATTTAACGCATTGATGCCTAAATGAGGGGCTACTGCCGCATGGGAACTCTTCCCATGAAAGGTAATCGTCTTATGGATAAAACCACTGAGTTTAGAATTGAGTTCGATCATAGGACGATCAGTAGGACCCATCGTATGACTAGATAGGATCACATCGATCCCATTAAAGGCTTCTTCTAAGATGAGATTCTGTTTACCTGAAAAGAGTTTAATAAGACCCTTCTCTTTTAAGGATCGACGAAACTCTAAGTCGACATACTCTTCCGCAGCCACAAAATAGAAAGTAACTTTGCCTTTTAATGAACGATTACGATACTTTTCATAGAGTCCCAAGGTACTGATTAAAATGATGCCTTGTAGATGATGCCCACACGCATGAGCCGCATGGTCAATCTTGGATGCGAAAGGATGATCAGGCACAACCAAGGCATCCATCTCAGCCATTACCCCTATATGAGGATATCCTTCCCCAATCGTAATCGAAAAACCATTGATCCCATAATCATGAGTCAATTTTAAGTTAAACGATGTCGCAAACTCTAAGAGTTGTTTGCGCGTTTCTACTTCTTTAAAACCAAGTTCAGGAATCTTAAATAAGATCTCTTCCCAAACTTTCATCGTAGGTTCAAAGTCTAAAGCTTTTTGAGCCCAAGAAGAATTCATACAAGTCTTCCATCGATGATTTTAACTGCCTCGATGAATTTTTGAATGAACGCAGGACGATCCACATCCATCAACACAGTCGCATTGGCTTCTTTTGGATCAGCCCATAAACGTGTATCTGCGACAGTTTTACCTCGTGTATGTGTCCCATTCACTTCAATGTCGATCTTCATAGGTTCACCCTTAAACAGCTCAGGATAAAGCAAATGCATGACAGGACATACATCAAACATAGGACTACCTGGTTGATTGAGTTTCTTAGCGAAAGCATTAAAGAAGCCCAATAAGCCATAGACCATATGAGAGACTGGTTGTTCTGATTTAAACAAATCCACTTCTTCATGAAGCAAACTCGCTGCGTGACATACTTCAAGACCACTCATCGTAATGGGTAAACCAGATTCGAAAACGATCTTCGCAGCTTCTGGATCTGCCCAAATGTTGAACTCCGCTTGAGAGGTCACATTTCCACGATAGACAGAACCTCCCATAAGAGTTATATAAGCGATTTTAGATTTGATTTCAGGATGCTTTTGAAGAAGCAAAGCGATGTTGGTTAAAGGTCCTGTTGGGATCAAGACGATCTTCTCAGAAGATGTCTTTAAGGTTTCATAGATCCATTCAACAGCGTGTTTGCCTGTAACTTTTCTTTTTGACAGTGGTAAAGCAGCCCCATCTAAACCACTATCCCCATGAGCACCAGGCTGAACATAGGTCATCCCATTGAGATGAACCTCTGCCCCTGCACTGACAGGAACATCCGATTGAATAAGAGTAAGAACTCTTAATAGATTATCCGTAACTTTCGCCAGGGTTTGATTCCCAACGACCGTGGTAAAGCCTAAGACTTCTGCCTTTTCAGGATGAGCCAATAAGGTCAATAACGCAAAGACATCATCATGACCTGGATCACAATCCATGATGACTTTAATCATTCTTCACCTCGAGCTCTACGATTTCTCCATTCAAAGATCGAGTATACGACAATCGCCCCAAAGACAGCGACATAAGGAACAGTGATGATGATTTCTGAAGGCAAGGCATATAAAGACAAGGCATTCGCTAAGGCATCAAAGGTCCCAAACAAGAAGGAAGTAAGAGTTACCATCCAAATGTTTCCATGTCCCATCGCAGCGGCCGCTAAACCAATAAACCCACGTCCATTGGTCATATTCTTCGAGAAGAAAGACAAGTAACCCATCGACATATAAACACCACCCAACGAAGCTAAGATACCGCTTAAAACCAAAGCGATGGTCTTTATACGATTGATGTTGATCCCTACAGATTCAGCCGCATGTTCATCTTTCCCTACGGCTTTGATTCTTAGTCCTAAAGGTGTTTGATACATTAAGAAATAAACTAAGATAATAACCACAAACATAATATAGACTAAGACATTATGACCAGAAAAAATGGTTCCTAAAATAGGAATATCTTGTAGAATTGGAATATCGATCTTAGGCAAAGTCTTAGCACCTAAAGTAGCACTGGTTCCTTTTGATCCTGTAACGATAAACAATAAGAATACAGTAAAAGAAGACGCAAATAGATTTAAGGCAATCCCACCTAAGATATTGTTTGTTTTTAACACCAGGGTAAAGTAAGTCAATATCAAGGACATCAAAACGCCTGATAATACAGCACACATAAGTCCAATCCAAGGATCACGGAAGATGGCAGAACAGACGGTTCCAACAAAAGCAGCCATCAACATCGTCCCTTCCATCGCAATATTACCTATGCCTGCAGAAGAAGCAATATAAGCCCCTAAAGCCGCAAATAAGATAGGAACCACTACGCGTATGATGGTAAACCCAAATTCAGGTTTAAACATGATTTCAAATAGATTAGGCACGTTCACTACCTCCTTGTTTAATCAAGGCACGTTCATGATATTTACGTAAGAAGTACTGTGAAGAGATAAACAAGACAATGACTGCTTCAACGATGGCCACAACTTCAACAGGCACATCCGTCGATCTCGCCATAATGTCACTACCGGTACGCAAGTAACTGATCGCAAAGGCTGCGATAACGACGCCTACTGGATGATTCTTACCCAACATAGCCATCAGGGCTCCAGTAAAACCTAAACCAGGTAAAGTAGACCATTGAAAACGACTATACATCCCTAAGAGTTCGATGGAAGAACCAATGCCTCCTAAGAATCCTGAAATAAAGTGAACGGTTAGAAACAACCAGAAAGCATTCATCCCAGAGTATTTGGCGAAGTCTCCATTAAGACCCGTCATACGAATCGAATAGCCTAGTTTTGTATGAAACAACATATAGTAAAGTAAGATCACACATAAAATCAAAATCGCAAAACCCGCATGGATACGCGTTCCAGGGA
>CAZXTB010000079.1:0-4446 GCA_964643535.1 uncultured Erysipelotrichaceae bacterium
TTTTTGCGTACAGTCTTTTCATTGTGTGCTCCTTGTTTATTTTTTATAGAAAGGCATCTTTGTTCGTTGTGCCTTTAATAACCTTCCTCTAACGTCAATCGTAAACTCAGTCTCATTAAACAACTCTGCTTTGATGTAACCCATCGCAATGGCACTACCCAGTGTAGGCGACATGGTTCCTGAACTGACTTCCCCAACGATTTCCCCATTAAACAGGATAGGACAGTGTTCTCGAGCGATGCCTCGATCAATCAACGTTAATCCAATACGTCTTTTTAGGACAGGCTGTGATAAGGCATCTTGTGCAATAAAGTCTGTCTTATCCAGTTTCGTAAACATTTTTAGACCGGCTTCTAAAGGGGTGGTGTTATCGTTAAGCTCATGGCCATATAAAGGCATGGCTGCTTCTAAACGTAAGGTATCACGGGCTCCTAATCCACAAGGGACCAAGCCATCTTCTTCTCCTGCTTTTAATAAGAGGTTCCATATATGAGTGACCTTATCGCTTGCACAATAGATCTCAAAGCCATCTTCTCCGGTATAACCTGTGCGACTAATTAGACAAGGTATTCCAGACAGATCGACCTCTTGAATAAAGGAGTAATAAGCTTCTGGAATCTTATCCGTTAGTTTTCTTAAGATCTTTTCTGAAAGAGGACCTTGGAGTGCGACTTGGCCCCAATCTTCGCTTTCATTATGGATGACAGCACCACCAGATAGATTGTTGGTGAAGTACTCAAAGTCTTTGTCGGTATTGGAGGCATTGACGACGATCCAATAGTCATCCTCATCAACGTGATACACCAATAGATCATCCACGGCCGTTCCGTCTTTTCTAACCAAGACCCCATATCGGATCTTACCTAAAGCCAAGTCGGTAAAATCATTAGAGATCAAGGTATTGAGATTACGCAAGGCATCTTTACCTGTTAGATGTAGTTCTCCCATATGAGAGACATCAAAGAGGCCTGCTTTTTCTCGTACTGAGCGATGTTCAAACAGGATCCCTTGTGGATACTGTACTGGCATCAAATAGCCCGCAAAGGGCACCATTGTCGCTCCTAAATCAACATGCGATTCATATAAGGGTGTTTTTTTTTCCATTCTTTTCCTCCTTTAAATAAGAAAGGCGCTTGAAAAAATCAAGCGCCTTCGTCTGTTTACCTGAAAGATTCTCCTTACGGATTGCTTCTTCGGTGTGTTGTCTCTCTTTTCGAAGGTTTGTCCAAAACCGGTCCATTTGCCTGAGCGTTTGTGCGCACTTCGCCTTCGGCGTCCAATGATTCGGATCTCTCCCGGTCTCTTCAATCAAACATCTGCTTTTAGTATAAACCTTAAGCCTTCTAAACACAATTAAGCGCCAACAAATATGATTGAATTCTTTGTGAAAATTGACAACTATTTTCAAATTAATAGATTTCTTAGAAAATAGATTTGTTATAATGAATACGAAAAGTGATTATAAAATAAATAATTTTAGGCGAAAAGTAAGGGGAACATACGATGAGCCAGAATAAAAAAGGCATTTCTTCGTTTAAGTCTCAGGATTTAAGTGAACAAGAAAAAAACAGACGATCTGAGCTGATTTTAAAGTCGTGTCTAGAGAGTCCACAAGACATGATCATTTTGGCCCTTGATCATGAATATAAGTATCTCTATTTTAATCAGACCCATGAGAAAGATATGAAAATTGCTTATGGAGTACAGGTCAAGGTCGGGATGAGTATTTTTGATTGTATTACGAGTGAGATCGATAGAATCAACATCATAGAAAACTATAAGAAAGCTCTAAAAGGTATTTCTCATAGCTCTATACATGAATATGGTGATAACATTAAACACTATTATGAAACCTTATTCAATCCTATATATGATGATCAAAACAAAGTCATTGGTTGTACAGCGTTTGCTCGAGACATCACCGATAAGGTCTTGGCTGATCAGAACCTTAAAAATAGCCAAATCTTAATGGACTCTTTGATCAACAGTACTTCAGATTGTATCTTCGTAAAAAATCTGGAAGGTAAATATGTCTTGGTTAATCATAGTTTTGAGCAACTTGTAGGAAAAACTGCCTCTGAAATCATCGGTTATGATGATTATCATTTGTATCCTGAAGTTGTCGCCAAGGCTGTGGTCGAAAGACAAAAAAATATTCTAAAATCTCCCCAAATCGTTACCTATGAACAAGTCAATACCATCTCTGCAGGAGAACCAACTTTTTACTCATGTACAGTGGGTCCTTTATATGATCAAGCCCATCAAATCACAGGTGTTTATGGAGTCTTTAGAGACATCACCTTAAGTAAACATGCAGAACTTAAACTTCAAGAAAGTGAAGAGAAGTATCGTTTACTTTATACCCAAATGGATCAAGGCTTGGCTCTTCATAAGATCATCGTCGATGATTCAGGACAACCTATCGATTATACCTTCGTTGAGATCAATGATAGTTATACAAAGATCGTTGGCTTAAGTGCTGATCAAGTTTTAGGTAAGAGCGTCAAAGAGATTATGCCTGGTGTCGAACCTTATTGGATCACTGAATTCGGAAGAGTGGCCTTAACTGGTAAACCAAGTTATTATGAGAATTTCAATGCGGCGACAGGTAAACATTATGCGGTTCATACCTATTGTCCTAAACTGGGCTACTTTGCGGTCTTGGTCACAGATATTTCTGATCTAAAACGTCAACAAGAAAACATCACCTACTTAAGTTTCCATGATCAACTGACAGGTTTATACAATAGACGCTTCTTTGAAGAAGAACTCTTAAGATTGGATAATTCTCGTAATCTCCCATTGACCATCGTAATGGGAGATGTGAATGGATTGAAACTGGTCAATGACTCGTTTGGACATGCGGTAGGAGATGAACTGTTGATCAAGGTATCTCAAGCCTTAAGAAAAGCAAGTCGAGTCGATGACATCATCGCACGTTATGGGGGAGATGAGTTTATTATGATCTTGCCTAAAACGGATGTCGAAGAAGCTCAACGGATCATCAAACGCTTCAAGTATTTCATAAGTTTAGAACAATCCTCAACGATGGATATCTCTGTTTCGTTTGGTGCTCAAACAAAACTATTGGTCGATGAAAGCATCCACCTAATCATTAAGAAGACTGAAGATGATATGTATCAACATAAGGTCTATGAAAGCTCCAGTATGCGATCTAAAACCATCGATCTTATTATGAAGACCCTTTTCGAAAAAAACAGTCGAGAGATGCTTCATTCTAAACGAGTCAGTGAAGTCTGTGGAGCTATCGCTAAGAAAGCAAGACTCAATAAAGAAGAAATCAAAAAAATTAAATTAACCGGTCTTATGCATGATATCGGTAAGATTGGAATCAATGAGAAGATACTGAATAGTACAGGTAAACTGAATGTCGATGAACTTAGTGAAATACGAAAACATTCTGAAATAGGAAGTCGAATCTTAGGTGCTTCTGGAGAATTCAGTGAGATCGCTGAAGTGGTGCTTCAGCACCATGAACGATGGGATGGATTAGGTTATCCTCGTGGATTAAAAGGAGATAAGATCTCCCTTAATGCCCGTATCATCGCCATTGCGGATACCTATGATGCGATGGTCTCTGAAAGAGCCTATCGCCATGCTTATTCTAAACAACAAGCCATCGATGAGATAGAGCGTTGTGCAGGAACACAATTTGATCCTCATCTGGTAAAACTCTTTATCGAAATGATGAAAGAAGAACCCATACACATAGAAAGGATCAATCTAAAGGAGCTAAAATGAAACCAAACGATGATGTATCACTTATTGAGAATTTATTTGAAGGAGTCTATATCGTTAATAAGGAACGTACCATTACCTCATGGAATGAAGGAGCTCAACAGATTACAGGATTTAGTGCCCAAGAGGTCGTGAATCGTCATTGCTACGACAACATTTTAAACCATGTCGATGAACATGGCGTGGCTTTGTGTTTTAGTGGTTGTCCTTTACATGCAACCATAGAAGATGGTGCTTTAAGATCAGCCCTTGTTTATCTTCAACACAAAGATGGTCATCGTTTACCTGTCAAAGTTAAAGCCATACCATTGCTTAATGCTCAAGGCGACATCGATGGAGCCATTGAGATCTTTACTGAAGTTCAAAGTGAAAAAGCCCTTCAAACGCATCTTGATCAACTTAAGAAGGAAGCTTCTGAAGATGCCTTAACAGGCGTTGCCAATCGTAAATACATGCAAGCCATCATCGAATCAAAGATCAGAGAGTATAAAACAGTAGGGGTACCTTTTGGGCTTAGCTTCATCGACATCGATAATTTTAAACGAGTCAATGATACCTATGGTCATGAGATCGGCGATGAAATCTTAAAACTAATGGTTAAAACAGTAAGTTCTAGTTTACGTAAACATGATCGTATTGGCCGTTGGGGAGGGGAAGAATTCATCATACTCTTAACGGACATCGATC
>CAZXTB010000079.1:4456-6488 GCA_964643535.1 uncultured Erysipelotrichaceae bacterium
AATGGTTTAGCCTTGGTTTCTGAAAAAATAAGACAATTGGTAGAGAACTCTAAACTAAGATTACCTGAACAAGAACTAAGTGTAACCATATCCATGGGTTCAAGTAAAGTGTGTGACGATGATACCGTAGACTCCTTGGTTCAACGCTGTGATCAATTGATGTACAACAGTAAGAAAACTGGTAAAAATAAAGTCAGTTTGGGCTAAACGCGTTTTTTTACTACAACATCTTTATAAATTAGTAGTATAATGGTCTAGCATTAATTATCACTGGTTTCATAATGGAGCGTCATGTGAATAACAATATCCAAGATCAACTGCTCATGATGAAAAGACTCTCTGAGATATCAGAGAACTTTTTACAATATGATGGTAGTTCTCCGATCGACTATCAAAAAATAACAGATGATCTTGTAGAGCTTTCTAAAGCTAAATATGCGGCCTTTAATCTCTATGATTTGGCGCAACCTTATTTTCATACGGTAGCGCTATCAGGAGAAGTCAACGTCCTCAAAAAAGCCAATGCTTTTTTAGGTTTCGACATCAGTGAAAAGAAGTGGCCGTTTAATCAAGCCACCATGAATAAACTAGGACAGAAAATTAACAATCGATATACGGATTTGGTTGATTTCGCAGGAGAAGTCTTACCTTTATTTGTCTCTAAAGGACTTCAGTCATTATTTAACGTCAGTGAGATCATTTTGGTTAAGATCGTCGTCAATCAAGAAATGATTGGGGACTTTATCCTCTTGATGGAAAAGGGCACTGAGTATAATGCTGAATCCATCATTGAGATCTACTCTAGACAAGTCGGTATGTTGGTCATTCGAAAAAGAGCCCATGATGCCTTAGTCGAAAGTGAAGAGAAGTATCGTATGATCACCGATCGTGTATCTGATGTCATCGCAGTCATCAATCTAACTTTAAACAAGACCACTTATGTTAGTCCTTCTATCTTTCAACAAAGAGGTTATACCGTAGAAGAAGCCATGAATCAAACCATAGAGTCTTCTTTGACCCCTGAGTCATGGGCACAAACCAAAAAGTTGATTGAAAATGAAGTTGCTCAGTTTATCGCAAATCCAAGTATCAATACTTTCTTTGTATCCGAGGCTCAACAATTTCATAAAGATGGACACTTGGTATGGATAGAAATCTCAGCGAGATATCAATTCAATAAAAACAAAGAAATCGAAATGTTGATCGTTTCTAGAAACATCGATGAACGAAAGAGGGCTGAGCTTGAGCGAACCTACTTCAGTCTTCATGATCATTTGACTAACCTCTATAATCGTCGCTATTTTGAGACAGAATTGGTTCGCTTGGATGTGAAGAGAAATCTGCCCATTGGAATCATTATGGCGGATGTTAATGGGCTAAAACTCATCAATGACTCTTTTGGTCATGATATTGGTGATCAATTATTGATCAAAGCAGGGATGGTCATAAAAAGCCAATTAAGAGAAGATGAAATCTTTGCGCGTGTAGGAGGCGATGAATTCGCCATTCTATTAACCAATACCACTGAAGAGGCCATCAAAAAGATCATCAAGCGTATTAGTGAAGCCATGGCTAATGAAAAAGTAGCCAATATCCCTATATCCATTTCTTTTGGCTATGATCTAAAGAAAAAAGATAGTCAAGTTATGGTCGATATCTTAAAAAAATCAGAAGACAACATGTATCGTTCAAAGCTCTATGAGACTCGCTCTGATCGTGAAAAGACCATCGACTTTATTTTAGAGTCCTTGTTTGAGAAGAGTCCTCGTGAAAAAGACCATGCTCAAAGCGTTCGTAAACTCTGTGAAATGATGGGTAAAGAACTAGGCTTTGATCAAGCCCACATCAAGAAGATAGGCAAAGCTGCTTATTATCATGACATCGGTAAGATCGGAATGGATGAGTCTATTCTAAACAAGACCAGTCGACTCACCGACAAGGAACTCTTCACTGTTCGTAAACATCCTGAATCAGGATGGCGTATCATCAATTCTGTTTCTACCCTAAGTGATTTATCGGAATTCATCATGAC
>CAZXTB010000080.1:0-6369 GCA_964643535.1 uncultured Erysipelotrichaceae bacterium
ACGCCATCACCACCGAAGGTAAGAATCTGTATTCGCAAAATCGTAAAGATTGGGAAGATGCGAAGACATTGATCGAAACATTGATCTAGAAAAGGAGAAACCATGATCACAAAAATTAGAGCCTATATCAACCGTGCATTTGAGGATGTTCCTAAAACAAAGAAATCCACAGATATGCAAGAAGAGCTTATCAGTAACCTCATCGAAAAATTCAACGATCAACTGAGATCAGGCAAAAGCGAAGAAGAAGCTTATACCTCAGTCATCGCAGGTATTGGAGACCTTAGTGAGTTGACAGAAAGTCTAAAAGAAAGACATGTCTTGTCCGCCCCAAGTGCTCAAGATCGTAAAACAAGTGCTTTGTTTGTCTCTGTAGCTGTCATGATCTACATCATGAGCCCTATGGCTTTGATCTTCAGTGCAGAAGTTTTAAATCAAGAAGTATTGGGCCTTATGATTATGTTTGGAATGATCGCCGTAGCGACTGGTCTCTTGGTCTTCCACTTCAACAGTAAACCTAAATATTTAAAAGAAGACGATACCATGATCGAAGAATTCAAAGAATGGAAATCTTCTAAGGATAAAGACAAAGCCCTCTATGATGCCTTAAGTTCAGCCTTCTGGCTCATCATCCTAGCCATCTATTTCTATGTGAGCTTCACCTATCATTGGTGGTCATTCTCTTGGATCATCTTCATCATAGGTTCCGCCATTGCCAATATCGCAAAAGCTTTCCTCAACTTGAGCCGTAACGACCATGAGAAGTAGTCGAACAAAGAATCTTATCGCTATCTTGATCTGGTTGTTTATTGGATCGATTGGTGCCTATTTCTTTTACTCAGCGGCTCAAAACGGTGGCATCAATTTCGATCCAGTCTATAGTGGAGAACCAGAATATACCCTAAACGATGTCACTTTAGATGAAAGTATCGACAGTGTCACCATTGAGTGGGTTTCAGGAGGTGTCAAGATTATCCCTACAATCGATGATCATATTCGTATCATAGAAAAATCTTATAAGCTCATCGACGAAGATAAGGAAGTCAAAGTTACCATTAATGGATCCAGTCTAAATTTAAAGACCAGAAACAAATCGACATTCTACTTCTTTGGATTCTCAAACACAGGTACCTTCTTAGAAGTCTATCTTCCTATATCAACCAGTTATAAATTAATCAAACTAAGCAGCTTTTCAGGAGATTATAGTATTGAAGAAGTATATTCAGATTTAACTCAAATCAATTTGACATCAGGCGACCTAGACATTAGAAACATTTTCTCAAGTGTCTTCGATTTAAATCTAACCAGTGGAGATGTGACAGTAAGCGATTCTGAGTTCCTTACATCATCCATCGAGATGACTTCAGGTGAGCTAAACTTCTCCGCACAGTCCAATAGCTTTATCGCCAATATGACCTCAGGCGATGCGAACATCAACTTGTTGAGTGAACTCCCTAACAAACTTGAACTCAATATGACATCAGGCGATATCGAACTCACGCTTCATGGATCAAACCCTTTCAGTTTCAAGGTCGATCAAGTATCAGGCAACTTCAACCCTCATTTTAGTACCATCAAAAATGGCCATGTCTATTCTTACTTAACGGGTGGCCCTACCTACAATGTCGATGTCACCAGTGGGAATGTCGACGTGAATCTCATTACAGATTAGTTTAGTGGACGCATAAGCGTCCTTTTTTTTCAACCCATGATAAACTATATTTAGAGGGTCACTTATGTTGCTTCAATGGTACTATTTAGCCTCATTCTTACTCATCCTATTTCTACTCTGGTTTTTTAAGAAAAAATCTCAGACTGACCGGTTTAGATTTTTGATAACTCTAAGCATTATCAATGCGATTGCCTACATGATCAACTGGTGGTACTTCTACATTAGAGGCGATGGTATTATGACCTTACTCCCCTTACAGTTATGTAATTTAGCTGTATTTCTAATTCCAGCTGCTTTGTATACCAAAAAGGCTGTCATAATGGATTTCGTTTTCTACATATGTGGATTAGGGGCTTTGGTGGCGATCTTGGTGGTTGGGAGTGATTATCAAGAGCCCTATTCGATGATGACTTTCTCTTTCTATGTCTTTCATTTTTCCATCTTTTTGATTCCATTTCTTAATTCGATATGGGGATTTCATTCACTGAAGCCAACCAAGAAAAGCGCCATTCAACTCAGTATCCTAGTTTTAGGGATCTCCTTTTCACTTCATCTGTTTAATCTACTTCTTAATAATGTCTTTCATATAGAAGCCAATTATTTCTTTACGATGAAGGATCTTGCTTCTCAGATGAATCCTGCCTTTGCGTTATTTGCCTCTTGGATTCCTTTAGATTATTTCTATTTGATTGTAGCTTTACCCATACTATACCTCTATATGGGTCTTGTTTATTGGATCATGAAATTACGTTCTAAGCCTATCCAAAAGATGCCTTAACTAGATAAACAAAGCAAAACCCCTGAAATTTCAGGGGTTCGTTTTTTATTCAGGAAATTCGTATAGAGTTGTTGAATCTGCTTGTTCTCATGAGATTTTCTATGAGTACGAGTTAGATCTTCATCATAGAGCGCGTTGGCTCTTACTTTCATATAAGAGGTTCCTACCACATTACGAATGTTGGCGTTGACGATCGATTGACCACCTCCGTTGACACATCCTCCTGGACAACCCATGACTTCAATGAAATGATAAGGTGATTTACCTGCTCTAATTTCATCGAGTAGTGGTTTCGCAGCTTTCATCGAATGAACGACTGCGACTCTTACGGTGGTTCCGTTGATGTCTAAAGCAGCTTCTTTGACACCTTCAAGACCTCTAAGGGCCATGAAGTTGACATCTTCTAAAGGTTTCTTGGTTAGGATTTCAGTAACTGTTCTTAAGGCAGCTTCCATAACACCGCCTGTGGTCCCAAAGATGACCCCAGCGCCAGTGTATTCTCCAAACATATCTTGATCAAATTCTTCGTTTGGAAGGGCTTCAAAATCGATCCCATAAAGCTTGATCAAACGACCTAATTCTCTGGTTGTTAAGACCGCATCGACATCTCTCATATGAGATGTATGATTGATACGAGTCTTTTCTTCTTTTTTAGCCGTACAAGGCATGATCGATACGACGTAGACATCTTTTGGATCGATGTTTTTAGCTTGAGCGAAGTAAGATTTAAGAATAGCCCCAAACATCATATGAGGACTCTTACAAGTCGATACATTCGGAATCAAGTCTGGATATTCAAATTCCATATAACGGATCCATCCTGGTGAACAGGAAGTTAATAAAGGTAAAGTACCTTTGTTGGAGAAACGTTGAATAAACTCAGTGCCTTCTTCCATGATGGTCAAATCCGCAGCGTAGTTGGTATCATAAACACGATCGAAACCAATTAAACGCAAAGCCGCAACCATTTTACCGGTGACTCTTGTCCCAATCGGCATATTGAATTCTTCGCCTAAGGACGCTCTTACCGCAGGCGCTGTTTGAACGACAACCACTTTGGTTGGATCATTCAGGGCTGCGATGACTTCATGGATCTCTTCTTTTTCACTCAATGCGCCAACAGGACATACGTTGACACATTGTCCACATTGCATACAATTGACGTCGTTGAAGCTACGATCAAAGACTGGACCTACCTTCGTCTCAAATCCACGATTGATGAAGTTTAAGATGCCTAAGCCTTGGGTCTTCTTACATTGTTCAATACATCTTCCACATAAGATACACTTAGAGGTATCACGAATAATACCAGGAGCTGCTTCATCTAACGTTTGTTTCGATAAAGCACCATGAATATAGGTATGTCTCACATTCAATTCTTGAGCTAAGGTCTGTAGTTCACAATTCTGATTACGGACACAGCTTAAACAATCTTTACTGTGATTGGATAGGATAAGTTCAACGGTTCTTCTACGAGAGTTGATGACACGTTTAGAATGAGTCTGGATATCCATCCCTTCTGAGACAGGATAATTACAGGATGTAACCAAAGATCTTAAGCCTTTGATTTCAACCACACAAACACGACACGCTCCAGACTGATTGATGTCTTTTAAGAAACATAGACTAGGAACTTGTATCCCAATCTTACGAACCGCTTGAAGAACGGTTTGATTGGATTCTACTTCATATTCTTTATTATTGATCTTGATTTTAACAGTGTTCATGAGTTCACCTACGCTCTTTCAATCGCGCCGAATGGGCAGTTTTGGACACAGGCTCCACAACGGATACACTTGGCCGCATCGACCACATAAGCTTCTTTTCCTAAGACGCCACTGATGGCCGTTGTAGGACAACCTTTCGCACAAAGACCACATTTCTTACAGAGATCTTTATCGATGGAGTAATCCAACAGCGATTTACATACTTTCGCAGGACACTTCTTATCGATGACATGAGCTAAGTATTCGTTTTTAAAGTGTTTTAGAGTTGATAAGACAGGGTTTGAAGCGGTTTGACCTAAGCCACATAAGGAACTGTCTTTAACGTGATAGGCCAAGGTTTCTAAGTCCGTTAAGGTCTGTAGAGTGCCTCTTCCTTCTGTGATATCGATCAGCATTTCCAACATACGCTTTGTCCCAATTCGACATGGGGTACATTTACCACAAGATTCATCAACGATGAAATCCATATAGAAACGGGCTACGTCGACCATACAATTGTCTTCATCTAAGATGATCATCCCACCAGATCCCATCATGGATCCTAAGGCAACCAAATTATCGAAATCAATAGGCGTATCTAGATGTTCCTCAGTGAGACATCCACCAGACGGACCTCCTGTTTGAACAGCTTTGAAGTTCTTATGGTTAGGACATCCTCCACCGATCTCATAGATAACTTCTCTTAAGGTCGTTCCCATAGGAACTTCCACAAGACCAGTATTGACGATCTTGCCTCCTAAAGCGAAAACTTTAGTTCCTTTTGATTTCTCTGTCCCAATCGAGGCAAACCATTCGGCCCCTGTATTGATGATGGCAGGAATATTCGCAAAGGTCTCAACGTTATTGATGATGGTAGGTTTTCCCCATACCCCTTTTACAGCTGGGAATGGAGGCTTAACACTAGGCATACCACGTTTACCTTCAATAGATGCAATCAAAGCTGTTTCTTCTCCACACACGAAAGCACCAGCTCCTAAACGAATCTCAATATTGAATTTAAATCCGGTATTGAAGATATTATCCCCAAGCATCCCGTATTCTTCGGATTGCTGAATTGCGATTTTCAAACGTTCAACAGCGATAGGATATTCAGCACGAATATAGACATAGCCATGATGAGCCCCGATCGCATAACCAGCGATGGTCATGGCTTCGATGACAGAATGAGGATCGCCTTCTAGAATGGATCGATCCATGAATGCTCCTGGATCGCCTTCATCGGCGTTACAGATAACGTACTTTTCATCATTGACTTGATTAGCTGCGAATTGCCACTTATTACCGGTGGGGAATCCTCCCCCGCCTCTGCCTCTTAAACCACTCTTCTTCATCTCATCGATGACGTTTTGAGGGGTCATGGTCATTAAGACCTTCGCTAAAGCTTGATATCCATCTAATGCGATGTATTCCGTTATGTCTTCAGGATTGATCAAACCACAGTTACGTAAAGCGATGCGTTTTTGTTTCGCATAGAATTTGATTTTTTCGAACTCAAAGATGGCCTCTTTGGTTTCTTCGTCGATGTCGGTGATTTCTAGACGTTTAACGGGTCTTCCTTTATAGAGATGTTCATTGACGATTTCATCGACATCGCCTAAGGTAACATGACTGTAGAAAACTTTATCGGGATGGATCGCTACGATAGGACCTTTTTGACACAAACCGAAACAGCCCGTCTTAACGACTTTGATTTCGCTTTGAAGATCCTTCATTCGAATCGCTTCTTCGAAACGCTTAACGAGTTCTAAAGATTTGGAGGAGGTACAGCCTGTGCCTGCACAGACTAAGACATGTGTTCTTTCCATAAGTTCACCTATTTCGTTACGTGGGTATAAGCTTCTAGGATCTTGCCTTGTTTAAGATGGCTTTCGATGATCTCTGAAGCTTTGGCCGCTGTGACTTCTAGATACGTGGTTTTAGTTCCAGCTTGGTCGATGATTTCGACGATGGGTTCATGGATACACATCCCAATACACCCTGTTTGTTGAAGGGTTACTGGTAATTGATCCTTGTCGATGGCGTCCAAAAAGGTTTTCATGACAGGACGAGCCCCTGCGGCGATACCACAAGTAGCCATGCCTACCAAGATACGATACTGGGCATTGTTTTGTCTAAGATTGACCTTCTTTAAAGCTGCTTCCCTAATTTTATTCAATTCATCAAGACTCTTCATAATCGATTCCTCCCTTACA
>CAZXTB010000081.1:0-6303 GCA_964643535.1 uncultured Erysipelotrichaceae bacterium
ATCCACTCCTTGTGTGTGCGTATCTTAAGAGAAGATGGCCCATCGATGAAGTTACCACGTAACTTTACCGTCTTGGATCAAGATGATCAAAAGACCATCGTCAAAGAAGCATATCGTGAACTTAATTTTGATAAACAAAAACACAACATCAATACCGACATCGATTATATCGGAGCCAATAAAGGGGCTGAAATCACCCCTGAGAGAGCTTTGGAACTCGCTGGTTTTCATTATGGTGAACAAGAAAAAGCCAAGGTCTATAAGTACTACGTCGATCGACAAAAAGCCTTGTATGCGTTGGATTTCGATGATCTCTTATTGGTGACCGTCAAGATGTTTGATTTGTTTAGTGAGGTCCTTAATAAGTGGCAACGTCGATTCAATTTCATCCATGTGGATGAATTCCAAGACATCGACAATGTCCAGTATAAACTCATCAAACAACTCGCAGGACCTACCAATCAAGTCTATGTGGTCGGAGATCCTGATCAAACCATCTATACCTGGAGAGGGGCCAACGTCAACATCATCATGGATTTTCCTAAGGACTATCAAGGCACTGAAACCATTGTGTTAAACGAAAACTATCGCTCAACCGATCAGATCTTAGGGGCTGCCAATACCTTGATCAAATTCAATCAATATCGAGAAGACAAGGATCTTTTTACACAACGTAAAAGTGAAGAAAAAGTAACCCATTGTACCTTCGCCTCAGAAGAACATGAGGCCAAATGGATCGCAGATAAAATCAAGAAGCTTCATCTTAATGCGCCTTATAAAGACGTTGCGATCTTATATAGAGCTTCTTATCTATCACGCTCCATAGAAAAAGGCATGATGGAAGGCAAGATTCCTTATGTGATCTACGGCGGGACACGATTCTATGATCGTGCTGAAGTTAAAAACATGTTGGCGTATTTACGCATGATCGTTCATCATGATGACCTTGCTTTTAAACGCATCATCAATGAACCTAAACGAGGCCTAGGCGATAAAACCATCGACACGATCTTTGATTTGGCCAAGGCTAAAAACGTAACGATGTATGAGATCGCTAAAACGGAGAAACCTTTTAAAGGTAAGATCCAGTCTACCATCGATGATTTTGTGGCCATGGTTGAAACATGGAAATCAAAACTAGACAATGCGAAATTAACGGATCTTTTTGAACTGGTCGCCAATGAGAGTGGTTTGCGTTTTCTTTATGAAGAAAACAATGAGACGGATCGACTTGAAAACATCAAGGAATTGATCAATGATATAGCCTTGTTTCAAAATCAATACGTTGAAGCAGGTCTAGATGAATACCTTCAAATGGTGTCACTGTATGGGGAACGCAATGAGATCTCAACAGGGGACTATGTGACCATGATGACGGTCCATGCGGCCAAAGGCTTAGAGTTTGGGACCGTGTTTGTGGTGGGAATGAGTGAAGGTATCTTTCCTAATGAAAGAGCCATGGCTGAAGGTAAACGAGGACTAGAAGAAGAGCGTCGTTTAGCCTATGTTGCCTATACCAGAGCCAAACATAAACTTTTCTTATCTGAAACCAAAGGCTATAGTTTTATCTTAGGCTCAGCACGAAGAATGAGTCGTTTTATCGAAGAAATCAATGAGACCTTCATTGATCATATCGGGGTCAATTATGATTATGAACACCCTAAAGAAATCAAACTCAACGTTAGAGAAAAAGCAGTCACTGCTTTCTCTGATAAGATGGCCAATGGGCCTTTATCGATCTTTAAAGTCAAAGACTGGGTGCTTCATCCTGTCTATGGGGAAGGTCAGATTTTATCTCTCAATGGAAATCTCGCTGAGATCATGTTTGCGTTTCCTCATGGGATAAGAAAAATCATGGCTTCTCCTCAATATCTATCCAAAGTCGAGGTGCACGATGAGTAAAGAAAGAATTGAAACGTTAAGAAAACTGCTTAATCGATACAACACAGAATACTATGTCCATAATCAAAGCAGCGTATCTGATCAAGAATACGATCGATACATGCAGGAACTGATTTCTCTAGAGACCCTGTATCCACAATATCAAGATCCTTTATCACCCTCAATCCGTGTAGGAGGAGGCGTTTCAGAGAGCTTCACCAAGATCAAACATAAACGGCAGATGCTTTCACTGGGCAATGTCTATAATCAAACTGAAGTCACTGAATTTATAGATAAGATTCAAAACGAATACGGAAAAATAGATTTTTGTGTTGAACTAAAAATAGATGGCTTAGCGATGAGCGTAGAATATCAAGGTGGTCGTTTTCATCATGCGGTCACTCGCGGAGATGGGGAAATCGGAGAAGATGTCAGTCTCAACGTCAAGACGATTCGATCCATTCCTTTAGAAATCAATGAGACAAAAGAGCTGGAGATTAGAGGCGAAGTCTATATGCCTAAGGCATCTTTAGAAAGTCTCAATAAAGAACGCTTACTTAACCAAGAAGAACCTTTCGCCAATCCACGTAATGCGGCCGCAGGCAGTATACGTCAATTGGATTCCAGTATCGCCCTTAAACGTGGTTTAGATGCGTTTTGGTATTATTGGGTAGATGCGGAAAGCTTTGGTTTAAAAAGTCACTCGCTTGCCCTTAAACAACTGAGTGCTTTAGGATTTAAAACCAATCCTTATACGAAAGTCGTCTCATCGAAAGAAGAACTCTGGGCTTTGATTCTTGAGTATACTGAATTAAGAAACAACTTAGCGTATGAGATCGATGGGATCGTCATCAAAGTCGATGACTTAAGTCTACAAAAGAAATTAGGTTTTACCTCTAAAACTCCTCGATGGGCAGTGGCGTATAAGTTTCCTGCCCAAGAAGTTTCGACACGTTTATTGGATATTTTCATTACGGTAGGTAGAACAGGGAAGATTACCCCCAATGCGGCTTTAGAGCCCGTTAGGATCGCAGGGACCTCAGTCGCTTTTGCGCAGCTACACAACGAAGATTTTATCTCATCTAAAGACATTCGAATCAACGATGTCGTCATCGTCAGAAAAGCTGGAGAGATCATTCCTGAAGTGGTAAGCGCAATGAGTGATCGACGAGATGGATCACAAGTGCCTTATGTCTTTCCTAAAACCTGTCCAAGTTGTTTTGGACCTTTGGTAAGGGATGAAGATGAGGCGGCCCACTATTGTATCAATGTAAGCTGTCCTTCACGTATCACCGAAGCTTTGGCTCATTTTAGTTCTCGTTTAGCCATGAATATTGATGGCTTAGGAATCAAAACCATCCAGACCTTATACGAAGCCAAATTGATCGATTCAATCGATGATATCTATACGTTAAAAGCTGAAGATCTTTTTAATCTTCCTGGCTTTAAAGAAAAATCAGTCAATAATCTACTTAAAGCCATTCAAGAAAGTAAGTCCAATTCGTTAGAGAAACTTTTAACGGGTCTAGGGATTCGTCAAGTCGGGGAAAAAGCCGCCAAGACCTTGACCATGAAGTTTAAAACGCTAGAAAATTTAAGAAACGCCTCCATCGAAGACTTAATGTCGACTTCTGATGTCGGAGACATCACAGCCTCTCAAATCAAAGCCTATTTCTCAGAAGCCCACAACGCTCAACTTTTAGATAATTTAGTCGCTTTAGGTCTTAATACCGAAAGTAAACTGACTCAGGTGGCTTCAAAGTATCAAGGTCTAACCATCGTCGTCACAGGCAGTATCGAAGGCTATACCCGCCAAGAAATCGAAGCTTGGTTTGAGGAAAGAGGCGCTAAAGCAGCGGGCTCTGTTTCTAAATTGACCTCTTTGGTGATCGTAGGAGAAAACGCTGGATCTAAAGCCGATAAGGCTTTAGAACTGAATATCCCTATTTTAAAGGGCCAAGATTGGCTCAAGGAAGTGAACTCATGAATAAAAAGATCTTAGGTTTAGTCCTGTTGCTTCTACTGGGCGCTTGTAGTGCTCCAGAAGAAGTCCAAAAAGCAACCATCATCGAAAGTCAAGATCCTAAAGATTATGATATTCTCTTGCCTTTTGATGCCTCTCCCATTCGATATAACCATGGGATCTATTTAGGTGATGTCGATCTAATGGACATTGGTTCTCGCCTTCAAGAACACGCGAAAGCTGTTTTTAATGTGAATGATTTTTATCTCGCAGAAGGGCAGATCTTAACCATTACAAGGGTCAATAACTTGCTTAGACGAGAAGCCACTGATAATCCTTACGGGCTCAATCCACCTAAAGATTCTCAATTTGAGACTGGGATCGGGTCGGTTAAGATCTTAGATGCGGTCTTGGTCGCAGACATTATAGAAATAGACTTTTATAAAGGAACCATCACCAATCCCATTCTAAGTGGAATAGGGTTTGCGATCGTCTTTAATCAAACAATTGAAGTCGATGGTTTACCTGTTGTCATCAGTGATGAAAAACTCAGCGAATTCGCTCAAACCGCAGGACGAAAACTAGAACGTTATATTCGTACCCTACAAGGAATGGAAACCATAGACATCTATATGGCCCTTTATACGACCCAAAAGATCGATGCGACTTTACCGGGTCATTTCTTCTCAGAGGCAACCTTCACGTCTCGTGAGGGTCAATTTACCGACATCACAGAAGAATGGATCTTCTTTCCTTCTCAAAGTGCCTTATCTAAAGACATCCAAAACTCAACCTCTTTTAATACCTTAAGAAACGCCATCATCAAGTTTACCCCTGAATCCGTAGGGACCGTAGGCGAAGGCCTTTACGTCGATAATGAGTTGGATCATTTAAAGATCACCGTGAATATGCAGGCGAAAACTTACACGGAAGTCTATGCCTTGACCCAAACCATCATAGGCCTCCTAGACGGCTTCAATCATCAGAAATATGATATTATAGTAAAGGTGACTTCGAATTTTGAGACCATTGCCTTAATCAAACTCACCAAAGATGACCAATTAAGTGTCATCATCACCTATTAGGAGCCCTATGGAGAAACATTCCAAAGCCTATTTTATCAACTTAGCTCATCAACTTCGTTTTGACCTTACCGATAAGGAAGCCCAAGACATCGCCGATGAGTTCTCAGTTTTAATTGATCAAATGAACCTTCTCAATACGATCGATACAGAAGGGGTAGAACCCCTTGTGTATCCTTTTGAAGAAGCGACTTCTTTTATGCGAGAAGACATCGTCGATCATGTCTTGAGTGCTCAAGAAGCGCTTAAGAATGCGCCACTCTCTAAGAATGGGTTCTTTATCACAAAGAAGGTGGTCCTTTAATGTCGATCTCAAGCGTTAAGATAAACAACTCCGTTGAGAAACGTGTTTTAGAGGCCTTTGAGAAGGCCCATCAGGTTCAACCACAACTGAATGCGATGGTTTCTTTCGTCGATCCTACGACTCAATTAGAAGCTCTGAAATCTAAAAATGAAGAGTTGCCTTTATATGGGATCCCTGTTGCCTTAAAAGATCTCGTCAATATGAAAGATACGATTACGACAGGATCTTCTAAGATCTTGGATAATTATGTCTCACCTTATGATGCGAGTATCGTCGTTAAACTAAAAGAAGCAGGGGCCATCATCATTGGGAAAGCCTCTTGTGATACCTTTGGGATGGGTGGAACCAATAAAACAGCCGCGACTGGACCCGTTCATAATCCTTATGACTTAAACAGAATGAGTGGAGGATCATCAGGAGGATCAGCCGTTTTGGTGGCCAGTGGGGTCGTACCGATGGCGATCGGGACCGATACAGGAGACTCTATTCGTAAACCGGCTGCGTTTTGTGGAATCGTAGGTGTTAAACCTACTTATGGAAGAATTTCTCGCTATGGGATCATCCCTTATGCCTCATCACTTGATCATGTGGGTTTCTTTACCTCCAATGTGAGCGATGCGGCGCTTTGTCTAGAAGTCTTAGCGGGTCGAGATGATTTGGATATGACTTCCTCGTTTAAACCCGTTGAAAAATATACGAATGTTTTAGAAGGAGATTTAAAAGGCAAACGCTTTGGGATCATCACCAATGTGACAGAAGCGATTCAAAATAAAAATACCACCCTTCAATTTAAAACCTTATGTGAAAAGTTAAAAGCTCAAGGGGCCATAGTCAGTGAGATCACACTCAATGAAGCTTTGATGAAGGCGATGCTTCCTACGTATTATGTCATCGCCAATGCGGAAGCGACGGCCAATCATTCTAATTTGGATTCGCTTAGATTTGGGGTCCAATTGGAAGGCAAAGACAATGAAGAAGTCATGATGGCTTCTAGAACTGCTGGATTTGGAACACTATTAAGAAAACGCTTCGTTATCGGCTCTTATGCCTTGTTTACTGAAAACCAAGATCTA
>CAZXTB010000082.1:0-1316 GCA_964643535.1 uncultured Erysipelotrichaceae bacterium
TTCATACTAGATGAGTGGGAATGCTCCACCTGGAGCGAATACGAAGACCGTGGTGGGAGATAAAAAGGGGTAGAATCGCAAATATGACAACACATTCTTGGAATAAGAAATTGAAACCTTTACTCAGCAATCAGATAGAACAAAGTGAAGTATCTGAGTTTTGCTATATTAACTTTTACAATGCGGATGATGGTGCTCACCAAATTTACCGAGGTTTATATAGAGGCATATTGGGTGATTGGGATATAAATGGTAACTCAAAGTTATCTGTCTTTGAGTTTATTAACTTAGGAATTGAAGGACGTAATATTCCTTTTAGTGAAAAGAACTTAGAATTAGCAATAATTGTAGATCAGATATTTAAAGTAAATAACTTCAAACCTGAATTTACAGTCATTAGCAATACCGATTTCAGTGATTCTCGCTTTGAATTTCTTGGTTATGATATCTGTGCAAATAGTCTCTACTACTCCCCAATTGGAAGTGGTGGTATAACTGGTGAAGATGCTTATCTTGTGGACCATATGTATAGTGATTTAGCAAAAGATGTCTTATCTGATTTGAATTCAAATGGATTACTTTCATCTCTAAAAATAGCAAAGAGATTTGCTGAATTTTGTACAATCAACGCAGAACTGATAGAAAGTGAGACTCCCTGGACTCCAGTATCCGTTTCTGTATATCTAAAATAGATGTTTGGTGAGCTGAATTATAAGTGAGCCAAAATTAACAACTGTAGTTATTGTCTCAGACCGCGGTCTTGGCAAACTCACCGTGGGACACGATTGATTGTGCCTAAGCGTTGGTACTAGAGTGTTGGGAATGCTCCACCTGGAGCGAATACGAAGACCGTGGTAAGTTTTGCGAATGACACAAACTGTGCTTATTCGGATACAACGACTAACTTATTAATCATTGATTACCAAATGGAGGTAATAAAGCATGGACAAAACCTATAAATTACTGAATGATATCCGAAAGCGTCCAGAAATGTATCTTGGAAGGAAATCCTTAGAACTGCTTTTTACCTATCTTTCAGGATACAATCACTACAAAGGTAACGATGAATCAGATTGTTTGACAGGATTTCAGGAGTATATAGAAGATTTATATGGTTTAGGCGTAGATCACAATTGGGCGATTCTGATTAGATTCTTCTCTTCGAGTGATGAAGAAGCGTTCATAAATTTTTATACATTATTTGATGAATTTATTGCGCAACAGAAAATGAAGAAAAACAAATAAACATTTCATTTAGTACTGTTATGGCTATGCCTAATCGTTCATACTATATAAGTGAGAATGCTCCACCTGGA
>CAZXTB010000082.1:1326-2540 GCA_964643535.1 uncultured Erysipelotrichaceae bacterium
ACACGAATGACAGTGCTTAAGCGTTCATACTAGAATGAAGTAATGCTCCACCTGGAGCGAATACGAAGACCGTGGTGCGTTCTAATAAACAAGTAATTGTGTTATATATCAATTGTTGATGGGTATATAAATTTAACTCGAATTAAATCTTTTCTTGTGTGCGATTTGATTTAAATGCGTTATATTAATCGCACAGGAGAAACCAACATGTATGAATATCAATTAGCGAGAGATGCCTTTTTAGGTCGTTCAGTAGACTATGACAAGAAGCTTCAATACCTCGAGTCACTGGCGGAGAAAGAATTCTGGGGAGTTGAAAGTATCTATGGGGATGAGTATACACGATATCCGATTTTGAAGAATTATCTTTTCTTTACCTACGATAGAGTCGTTGAAGAAGGGAAGACTGTAATATCATCAGATAATGAGTCGATGATATTTAATGCCGGATTATTGACTAAAAACGGAGAAGAGATATTCGCTCTTCTAAACAGGAATTTTAAATATCCATTAGAGACTTATTTGATGTGGTATCTCTATGGTTTCGTAGCTAGATCTGACGTAAGGCTAAATAAATTTAGTAGCCTGCCTATAATGGTAGTGATGATTTTTTTGTTAGGAATACAAAGAAAAAGCAAATTGAATTAAGATTGAATTCAATATTATTATCATCAAAGTTGATACGTAGATATAGTATTATCTTAAGACACCAATGTTTTAAGAGTTTGAAAATAGATCTTGCTGCTAACAAAATATAAAAATGGTTGTGTACACAACTAAACTGTGTTAAACTACTATTGTTGTGTACACAACTGTAAGTGTTGTTGACACCAATCAAAGGAGCAATCATGGTCGAATCGAATCAACTGGGAGATTTATTGATCGTCGTGTATAAGAATATAAAAAAAAAAATAGAAAAGGATCTTAAACAATATGACATTGGAATGGGGCAACTACAAATATTGATGGTCTTCTTTAGTGTCAAAAAATCATTAACTCAAAATGAACTGGTCAAAACGTTGGAGATCGACAAAGCAAACATCAGTCGCAGTGTAGGAAGACTGGTTTCAAAAGGATTCTTGATTATAGATGCAGATAGCAGAAGCTATGTACTTTCTGAATTGGGCCATCAGCTAAAAACGGAAATCGGAGCAAGCTTTAGCAACATCAATACGCTCATGCCACGCCAGCGTGGTACCCAAATGCCGCTCTGG
>CAZXTB010000082.1:2550-6238 GCA_964643535.1 uncultured Erysipelotrichaceae bacterium
CAATACGCTCATGACTCGTTCCATCAGTCAAGAGAGTATCAAATGTACTGAAGAAACCCTCACCATGATTCAAAAGAATCTAAAGGACACCTTATGAAAGTAGTCATTACATATTTTAGCGGAACAGGCAACACGAAGGCCATTGCTCTTGGATATCAAAGAGTGCTTAATGGCTTAGGTCATGAAGTGATTTTCCAATCTATTGAAAACATAACCGAAATCCCCAATCATGATCTTTTGATTATCGGAGGTCCAATTTATGCTGGTAATGTTCCAGATGAACTCATCATCTGGATGAGAAAAACGGTTAAGAAGAATGAATCCGCTAAGAAAGCCATTGTCTTTACCAGTTCTGCAGGACTTCAAAATGCGAACGGGGTTTCATCGATGGGCAAGAAATTAATCAAGAAAGGTTATCAGGTCATGGATACGCCGACATTTGAGATGCCACGTAACTTCTATATTGATAAATATGATCCTACTCCAGAAGAGCAGCAGATCGCACAGTTTGAGAAAGCAGCATCACTCATCAATGGATCCATAACTAAGATTGGATCTGGTCAAGGTGTTGAAATCGATCAGTCAGTGGTGATGATTGATCTTTTGGCGGATGTATTTCGTCTTATGGCTAAATCTTTAGGTAAGAATTTCAGCATCAGCAATGACTGTATCGGATGCGGCAAATGCGAGAGGGACTGTCCTAAAAAGAACATCGATTTTAAGACTAAGGAGTATTCAAACCAATGTATTATGTGTACTCGCTGTATTCATAATTGTCCTGTTCAGGCGATTTCCTATAAAGGAAAATTCGTAGAACAATACCGAGTTCATTATCGTATAGAGGTATAGTAGAAATTGAACTTTTTAAAAGGCAAGGACTTATGTAAAACGACTTATTAACGACTAAGAATCGTTTCTAGAGTACACAAAAGTCTAATGGATTAGCTGTTTTATGAGTTAACGAGTATGATAAACTTATTAGTGACGAACCTTATCTTAATTCAATACACCGTGAAAGAGGACTAAAAATGTCAATTCTATCCGTAGTTATCATCCTATTTATTGTTTTAGAGTTATCAAATGTAGTCATCCTCTATTTTAGTCCAGATTCTAAGTATGGTAATGGGATTGCGATTTTCAAAAAATGGGATGAATCCAAAAAAGATGAGAATAATCATATGTTTGTTCAATATATGAAGAATTGGGTCGCTGGATCAAAGTTGATCTTCATTTCTCTTTTACTGGTGGTCTTGTTTACTGGTTCAGAGACAACAAAATTATTCTCTGTCATTGCGATGATTCTATCCATAGCGACCTATTTTTGGAAGTTACATCCACTCATCAAAAAAATGGATCAACAGAATGAAATAAACCCAAAAGGCTATTCAAAACAATTAGGGTATATGATTTCGGGTTTCTTAGCGATGTTTATAGTGGCGATAATCCTATACTTCATTTTTAGATAAATACTTTTCTTGTTTTGAACCATAGACATCATTTTTATAGGTTTAAACTTTCATTGTAAAAAAAGATCAAAGCTGTATTAACTTATACAGCGAAGCTGATCTTTTTTTGTTTAAAAATAATAGAGGTTAGTTACGACAGTATTCACTGTGTTTATGTTCAGTTTAAAAGTTACACTTCAAAAAATCCTCGCAAAAACAGTCAAGGCAATTGATTAGGCTTGTGCTAAACTGGTTTTAGGGTCTCATGAGTCAACAGGAAAACTTTAACGCAATTCGCAAAGTACAGGAGTACTTAGGATCACATCTCAACGAAAGAATCACACTTCAATCTTTGGCCAAGATTAGTGGGTATTCACCTTATCACCTTGCCCATCTGTTTAAAGCAACCTTGGGTATGGGTCCTTTAACCTATCTGCGTAAACTAAGACTAACTGAAGCTTCCTTAAGAATAAGAGATCATAAGGAACCAATCTTAACCATTGCTTTTGATTTTCAATTTGATTCTCATGAAGGATTCACCCGTGCTTTTTCAAGACAGTTCGGAATCAGCCCTAAAGACTATCGTCAAAGTTCACCTCCTATTTCTCATTTTCATCCTTTTCTGTTGCCTAAAGAACCCAAAGGAGCACCATCTATGAAACCTACTCAAACCGTATTTATCCAAATCATTGAAAGACCCGCTCGAAAAGTCATTGTATGTAGAGGCAAAAAAGCTGAAGATTATTTTGAATATTGTGAAGAAGTCAGTTGTGATGTATGGGGGATCTTGTCTTCTATAAAAGAAGCTCTAAATGAACCTATGGGTATGTGGTTACCTCCTTCATTGATCACACCTGGGACCTCACTGTATGTCCAAGGGGTAGAAGTACCATTAGATTATAATAAGCCCTTACCAGAAGGATTTGAATCGATGATTCTTAAGCCTTGTCTGTATCTTTTCTTTCAAGGTGAACCTTATGATGACGATGATTATCAAGAAGCCATTGGGCAAATCTGGGATGCCATTGATGCGTATAAACCTGAGACTTTTGGATATCGATTCGATCCTTCAATAGGACCTCGTATTCAACTAGAACCTAGAGGAGAGCGTGGGTATATTGAAGCTAGACCTGTTGTTAAAATTTAAACTGAATTCCTTCGAAAGAAGGAATTTTTTAATGTGTGACTTCTATCTTACAGAAATACTTTATAAAGATATGTCCACTGTAAAAAAACTTAATAGGCAATGCGTATATGTATATCAACATTTTCCTAGCTTATTCACACTCAATTTAAGTGCTTATAAGGATCCTAAGCCATAGACTAAGGGTTCATATTTATTGTTTTGGTTTCAAATTGGAGTAAAATAAGATTAGTAAACGAAAGTACCGTGATTCATTGCGATACTGGATTGATTTGTGGAGGAAACATGAAAAATCTATTTAAAGTGATGATTATTGTTTTAAGCTTAAGTTTATTGGTTGCCTGTCAGAGCACCACTGAAAAGAAACCTGTCGTTGTAGCGACCATGTTGGATTCGGAAGGTGGAATCCTAGGTAACATTATTATATTGATGTTGGAAGCCAATGATATCAAGACTGAAAACAAGCTTTATTTTGGTACTCCGGATATCCTACGAGCAGCATTAGAAAATGATGAAGTGGATCTTGTGGTCGATTATACCGGTTCTGGTCAGTATTATCATCCTGAAGATGCGACCGATCCTAGCATATGGAATGATCCTGAAGATGGCTATGCGTTTACTGAAAAACTTGATCGGGAGAAAAAAGACCTTTTATGGTTAACTCCTGCCCCTGCCAACAATACCGAGATGATCGCCGTTAAGCGTGATTTTGCCTTAGCGAATAATCTTGTTACCATGGCTGATTTAGCAACGTACATCAACTCAGGAAAAACATTTAAACTGATTGCTTCAGCAGCTTTTATCGAGAATACGATGGGTTTACTTGGTTATGAAGATGCCTATGATTTCAAACTGACCAATGATCAGCTTATTTCATTATCTTCAGGAAACACAGCCGAAATGCTTCAGGCTTTATCTGAAGGAACCAATGGGATCAATGCTTCTTTGGTTTATGGAACAGATGGGGCTTTGGATCAACTTGATTTGATCGTTTTGGAAGATCCACTACAGATCCCTCCTGTTTATCTACCTGCTCCAGTTGTTCGTAAAGCGGTGTTGGATCTTTATCCTAAGATTCGTGAAATATTGAAACCTGTAT
>CAZXTB010000083.1:0-6195 GCA_964643535.1 uncultured Erysipelotrichaceae bacterium
ACCTTCGTGTAGATGTGGATCTATTGCTTTTACTTTTTTGATCAAATCAAATGAATAAGGTTCACTCATATCAGGAAAACGAGGTCCTAGCTTTTCATCATTGATCCCGATAAGAGGATTGATCCAAACCATATTGATAAAGTCATTGATCAAGACGATGTCTCCAGGTTCATAAGCTTCATTGACTCCTCCACAAGCATTGGTCAAAATCAAAGTCTCAACGCCTAAGGCTTTCAAGACATAGATTGGGAATACTACTTCTTTCATACTGTAGCCTTCATAGAAGTGAAACCTTCCTTGAAGCATCACCACAGCCTTGCCTTTTAGTTTCCCAAACACCATTTGGCCAGCGTGGCCTACCACCGTTGATTTAGGAAAATAAGGCAATTCTGTATAAGGAAAAACTTGTTTATCACTCATCTCATCGACGAGTTTACCTAAACCTGTACCTAAGACGAGTGCTACTTTAGGCGACTCTTTGATTTTGCTTATAATACTTTCTGTACATTCTTCTATCTTTTGCCTGTAATTTTCCATAGGGACCTCGTACTTCTATTATACTGATTATCAAAACGCTTGACTGAAAAAAATAATCGACTATGATGAGACGAAGGAGAAAACAAATGAAACTTAAAAAACTTGTTTCGATTATAGGATTGGTGCTTATCTTAGGATTAGGATTAGCGTCTTGCTCAAGTGCTGGAACAACTAAATTCACCACATCAGAGTTGGCTACTTATGATGGATTAAATGGTCACAAAGCCTATATTGCGGTCAGTGGTAAAGTCTATGATGTGACCAATGTAGAGGGATGGAATAGTGGAAGTCATCAAGGCGTTCAAGCAGGTCAAGATTTAACTCAAATCATACTAATGGCTCCTCATGGGAAATCTGTCCTGGATAATCTAAAAGTTGTAGGAACTCTAACAAACTAACTGCGTAAGCAGTTTTTATTTGTGAGATCGTTTCTTCATGTTTCTCTTCATTATTCTATAAACTTGAATGAACTCTAAACGACGACTTAACGGTATCTTAATCAAGAAGGTGCTATGCTAAATATGGAGGATGAATCATGAAAAAGAAAATTTTTGGTGTGATACTCAGTTTACTTGTGATGAGTGGCTGTACGACCTCTTCGATCACCAATCTTTCTCATACCACAGGATCTTTGACTTTATCCCAAGAAAGCGATATCGATCCTGACTTGGTTAAAAACATCAACGAACTTGCGTTTAAACTACAAGGTTCTTCTGAGAAGAATGTCTTTCTTTCTTCCTTAAGTATTTATCTTGCTTTAGCCATGACTTCACACGGAACAGACAATGCTTCCTATGATCAATTCATGACTCTATTAAACCCATCAGGATTAGATGAGACCACTTGGTTGGCTCAATTAAGAGCCCTTCAAGGTAATCTTAATGCGTCTACTCCAGTTAAGATTTCATTATCGAATTCACTCTGGATGAAAGATTCTTTTAAGGATCAAGTCAAAGAAGATTTCTTATCACGCAATAAGGAATATTTTGGAGCCTTCATTGCGGCTTTGGATTTTTCTAAAGCCTCCTCTCTAGATGAGATCAATGGCTGGGTAAAAAAGAACACCAATAAGCTCATCGAAAAAGTACTTCAAGAGATCGATCCTGCGACTGTGATGATCTTGATCAATACGATCTATTTTAAAGGGGACTGGAGTTCTAAGTTCGACAAGGAAGACACAAAAGATGGGATCTTTCATGGGATAACAGAGGAGACCGTTAAGTTTATGAATCAAACAGGTGCTTTCCCCTACTTCGAAGATGATCAGCTTCAATCCATTCTATTGCCTTATGAAGGCAATAAGATGGGGATGTTGATTGTTATGGGGAAAGATAACCAAAATCCTATCTCCTCAAATGATCAATTTATTTCTATTCTAGATGCCTTACAGAATTCATCTGTTTCGTTAAAAATGCCTAAAGTTGATATTGCGACTTCAATGAAGCTCAACGATTCTTTGATAGCCTTAGGCCTTAGTGATCCTTTTGATTCAAATCTAGCGGATTTCTCTCGCTTAGCTCAAGCTGATCTCTATATCGGTAAAGTACTACATAAGGCAAGACTCCTTATCGATGAAGAAGGAACTGAAGCCGCTGCGGCGACCACGGTCATCATCGATGTGACTTCTATCCCTACCTCTGACCATGAGATGGTTGTAGATCGTCCTTTCCAAGTATTCATTGTCGATCTAGAAAACAATATGATCCTGTTTAGTGGATCCATCAACGACGTTAACGCATCAGAATAAACACTAAGTTTCGGGAAATCCCGAAACTTTTATTTTGAGTCTATAAAGCGAAATCTTAAAAGCGTATAATAAAAAGGTATGAAACAACAAATAAGCTTAAAAGAACTATTTTGGGAATTCTTTAAAATCAACTCTGTGACTTTTGGGGGAGGTTTTGTGATCATGCCGATCATCAAGAAAGCCTTCGTTGATAAGAAGCATCTTTTAGAAGAGAAGGATATGATCGACATGATTGCGTTAGCTCAATCTTTACCTGGGGTCATGGCCGTCAATACCTCGATGTTGGTAGGTCATCGTTTAAGAGGCATCAAAGGATCTATTGTTAGTTTACTAGGAGGCATCTTACCGCCTTTTGTCATCGTCGTAATCATTTCTATTTTCTATACAGCCTTTCAAACCAATCCCATCATCTTAGCGGCTTTAAGAGGCATGCGAGGGGCAGTCAGTGCAGTCATGGTGGTTGCGGCTTATTCGATGTTAAAAAGCGTGTTAAAAACAGATAAGATCTTTTCGATCATACTGGTCATCTTATCCTTTATCGTGGCTTATTTTACCGACATCTCAATTGCGTATGTGATGTTGAGTGCGGGTATTATAGGCTACTTATACTTTACCTATATCGCAAAGGAGAAACTCTCATGAGTGAAATCCTTGATTTAATTGTTACTTTCTTATTGATTGGGGTTTCTGCTTTTGGGGGTGGTTACGCGGTTATGCCACTGATCCAAAAATATGTGGTGGTAGGTCATCAATGGATCACGATGATTGAACTGGTGGATATAACCTCGATCTCACAGATGACGCCAGGTCCTATAATGACTTGCCTAGCGACTTTCGTTGGATTGAAAGTTGCTGGATTTTGGGGAGGACTCTTAGCGACTTTCGCAGTGGTCTTGCCTTCGTTTTTCTTGGTTTGGATCTTAGCCATCGTCTTTGAAAAACATGGGAATCTTAAATTCATTCAAAACATATTAAAAGGTCTTCGTCCAACCATCATCGGAATGATCTTTGTGGCCGCAGTAGGATTGATCAAAGCTTCACTGTTTGGGAATGTATTTCCTTGGGAATCCTTACAGTTAGATTGGGTCGCCATCATCTCCTTTGTGATCGTTTTGGTTCTTAGTTTAAAAACCAAATGGGATGTCGTAATCATGGTAGGTCTTGGTGGTGCTTTAGGATTGATACTTACGTTTTTAAACCTTTAGAGAAAACTTGTCGGAGGGCCCCATGACACAACTACAGATTCCAAAAGATTACGATCATTCACTAGACATCAGAGAAACTGAGATCGCCATCAAATTCATCAAAGATTTTTTTGAGCACGATCTATCTAAACAACTGAATCTTACACGTGTCTCGGCTCCTTTATTTGTGAGAAGATCAACGGGTTTAAACGATGACCTCAATGGGGTAGAACGTCCTGTGGCTTTTGAAGTTAAATCTCTAGACAACAGTGTCGTCGAAGTTGTACATTCCTTGGCGAAGTGGAAAAGAATGGCGCTTAAACGCTATGGTTTTAAGATCGGTGAAGGTCTTTATACCGACATGAATGCGATTCGACGTGATGAAGATGCGGATAATCTACATTCGATCTATGTCGATCAATGGGATTGGGAGAAAAGCATCTTAAAAGAAGATCGTACTTTAGATACCTTAATGACCACCGTTAAACATATTTATGACGTTATGAAAGATACTGAACTTGCAATCTATCAACGTTATCCTCAACTAAAACCCATCTTACCTCATGAGATCACCTTTATCTCAACTCAAGAGTTAGAAAATCGATGGCCTAATAAAACGCCTAAAGAACGTGAAGATGCGATCTGTTTTGAAAAGAAAGCAGTCTTTATCATAGGCATAGGAGATCTCTTAAAATCAGGCATCAAACATGATGGACGTGCTCCTGACTATGATGATTGGACACTAAACGGAGACATCGTTGTGTATAATCCACTCCTAGATCGTTCCTTTGAGCTTTCTTCAATGGGAATCAGAGTCGATGAGATAGCCCTTGATGAACAATTAAACAAAGCCAACGCGAATAATCGAAGAAGCTTTCCTTTTCATAAAGATCTCTTAGAAGGTCATTTACCTTACTCAATGGGTGGAGGTATAGGACAATCACGACTCTGTATGTTTTTCTTAAAGAAAGCTCATATTGGGGAAGTCCAGGCCTCTGTTTGGTCAGAAGAATTAGAAGAAGCCTGTCAAAACGCAAAAATAAAACTACTATGAGTCTACCAAAGAAATTGTGGAATATTATCCTTCGCATCGTTTTGATTCTTTTGGTGCTTTATATGTTACTGGCGGCCGTGATGAACATATTGGATGCGGTCCAAGCAAAAGACTACTTTATCTTGGTAAATATGGTATTGGGTGGAGTATTTGTCATTGTGAGATTCAACCTACCTGTGAATAATCTTCCACTAAATAAATCGTTGAGTTGGATTGGATTATTCAGTGCTTTGATCTTGAGTAACTTCCTAGAATATTTATTCTATTCCAATTTATCCGATCTTGAGTTTTGTGGCTTACTCGTAATCATATTGGTGTTATTTGTTTTCTCAAGAAGAACTACATTGTGGCCAAGAAAGAACTCTGACTCAAATCCTAATTCGCTATAAATTATTTTTGCGAGAGATCGCTCAGGAGAATCCATGAAACAGTCCATTAAACCCGTTGTGATCGTCGCTGGGGTTGCGATCGTCGTCTATGCCTTTCTAATCTATAATGATCTACTTGCGGGTCAGTGGATGTCTGCGTTTATGGATCTAGAATTTATCTTGGCGGTTCTTTATATCGTCTTCATTTATCCAACCCGTAAAGCTCAACTTCAAAATGCGATGTTTATACTCATCATTGTTCATTTTAGTGTGTATGTCCTATACGGAATTACCTTAAACAGTCCTGCGATCATCTTAGGTTCCTCTAGTGTGGTCTTAGGGGTTGCCTTGTATCTCTTCATTAAACGTCCTAAGAAAGAAATTAAATAATAGTTTATGGATAAAAAAACACGAGATTGAGCTCGTGTTTTTATGTGTTCTTTATAAATTTATTCAGCCATTCTTTTCTTAAGAAGACTGGGATCGAAACTGTGATTGAGGGCTTCTTGAGAAGTGATCTTACCACTCTTCACAAGGTTTCCCAACATTGTATCCATAGAGATCATACCTTCGTTGATTGAAGAAGAGATCGCATTCATCAACTGATGGGTCTTGCCTTCACGAATCAGATTTCTTACCGCAGGGGTTGAATTCATGACTTCAAAGACAGGGATCAATTGACCTTCCTTATCTGAAATCAACTGTTGAGAAATAACCGCTTGAAGGGTCATAGAAAGCTGAACTCGAATTTGTTGCTGCTGAGAAGGTGGGAAGACATCGATGATACGATCGACGGTATTGGCGGCGCCTAAGGTATGTAGGGTAGAAAAGACAAGATGACCTGTTTCTGCTGCGGTTATGGCCAAGGAGATGGTGTCGAGATCTCTCATTTCTCCCACAAACAAGACGTCTGGGGCTTGTCTAAGCGCTGCTTTTAAAGCGGAGGATGTGGAGGCGCAATCTGTCCCAATCTCTCTCTGTGAGACCACAGATTGGTTGTGGGCGTATAAGAATTCGATGGGGTCTTCGATGGTGACGATGTGGGCTTGTCTACTCTTATTGATGTGATCGATCAAGGTGGCGACGGTGGTGGATTTACCACTGCCGGCAGGACCACTGATGATGACCAAACCTTTTCTCATGTTTGCGAATTGTAGGATTTCAGAAGGAATATGAAGATCTTCTGCGTTAGGGATATCGAATTTAACGATTCTTAAGACCGCTGCTAAAGAGCCTCTTTGACGATAGACGTTGACTCTAAAACGAGCCACGTGAGGAATCGAAAACGAAAAATCATCATCGCCT
>CAZXTB010000084.1:0-6192 GCA_964643535.1 uncultured Erysipelotrichaceae bacterium
ACCTTGTGTTGATTTTCAGACTCCCATCAGTGTCATCTTAACCAGTAAGGCCAATGGGAATAGAACCATCTTTAACTGTCCAGGAAGAATCGATCCTTCAGACTTAAGCATCAAAGAAGAAGTTGATCTCCTTCTCATCGATGGACATGAACCTGAAATCACCCATCGTTTCTTAGATCAACATCCCACTATCGTATCGATCTTAGATGCGGGAGGTTATCGTCAACCAACAGTAGAACTCGCACAACGAGTGACTTGGTTGGTGAGTTCGCAGAATTTCGCAGAAGGCTACAGTGGCGTAAGCGTAGACATCAATGACCAAAAGACATGGAGAGCCATGTTTGATAAGCTTCATGAATTGAATACGCATCCTATTGTGACCTTAGGAGATAAAGGTTGCCTCTATGAAGAAGATGGACAGATAGCTCATCTCGCTGCGTTTAAAGTCAAGGCCATTGACACCAATGGGGCAGGAGATCTCTTTCATGGGGCTTTCGTTTATGGTTTAGCGCATAACTTAACTTTAAAAGACATCCTTGTCTTAGCCTCTATGACCTCTAGTATTTCAGTTACACGTCGAACAGGGGACACTAAGATTCCTTCTCTACAAGAAGTGCTTGATCGATTATCTCAAGAAAAAGGCTCAAACATTGTTTGAGCCTTTTATAACTAATTTTTTTGTGGTTTACGAGTCATCAACATTAAGCCTAAGCCTAAGATCAAGAAGATGCCACCCAGTGAGGAGAACTCGCCTGTATCTGGCAATTTCGCAGACCATTTCGCATATAGAGTCATGTCTGATTGGATCTTTCCTGTTTCAAAATTCCAAGGAGTCGTTAGTGTCTCATCTGTAAACCATCCCTCAAAGACATAATCGGTCTTAAGAGGATCTTCTGGTTTTTCGAAAACATCGTCGTGGTTGACATAGATCTTAAAATCACCTTCTCCAGTGTCGAATGTTACAAGATCAAAGAGATACAAGAACGTAGGATAACCATCGTTTATGGTCGAATCTATAATCCATATATTTTCAAAATCAAATTCACTGGTGCTTGTCATATGAGCAAGTGTTTTTAGTTCAGTGGAAGTATGAAGGGTCACAGGGCTATCAAAAGGTACGACCAAACTGTTAAGGGAGTCGTATTTGGCATAGACCGTGGTGAGATCAGAGATCGTTGAATCAGCGTGTAGGTCGACCAGATCCAAAGTCGCATAACCAGTTTGATTCCAATCCTCATCATAATGTCCAGTATCAACGCCTAAGAATAAAGCAGCTGGGTTTCCTTCTTCTTCAAGATTGATGTCAACAGAAACATAGGCATGCTGAATCGATAAGGTTCCTATTTCATAGGCCTGAGCAACCAAACCTGAACTGAATCCATCGTCGTTATTCTTACTGTAGATTTCTCCACGTACAAACACATTCTCAAAACTTGCGCTTAAATAACCACTTAGTTGCTGGACCATTCCTCCAACGTAATCTTCAGCTTGATCCGCAAGCGATCCTAATTTTACGTTAGCGAATGATTGAGTGATCGAGAAAGTTAAAGTATAAGGTGCATCAGATGCCCCCTCGGCTTCCCCAAAGAAAGCTCCCAGTTCATATGTCCCATAGATCTCTCCGATAAAATAACTCTCAGAAACGGATACACTGCCTTCTACAGAGCCAATAAGCCCAGCAGAGCCAGACATTCCTTTGATTTTGGTGTCTCTTACAGCGATGCCTTTTAAGATGACATTCAACCCAATGGAAGACAAGGATCCTACCCCATTAGCTAAGATGTAGTATCCTGCAAAGCCATCTAGTACAGGACTCTTAATTTCGGAAGATAAGATGGTGATATTTTCAAGAGTCGTCGTAGAGCCATCTCCTATGATGCTTCCTGCCAATAAGCCAGTCACAACATCATTGACCATAAATGAAGAAGCAAGATCTCCATAAGCGATGGTCATGGCGGAAGTATCCACTGAGGCTTCACTTAAGGTAAGGTTCTTAACGTGACCTTGATCGATGACTCCAAAGAAACCTGTATAGCCTTGAATATAAGTATCTAGATCACTGGTCTCAACAGATCCATGGTTCGTAATCAAAAGTGAAACTGCTTTCGTTAAGGTCAAATGAGAAATCGTATGATTATTCCCATCCAAGACACCGCTAAACGGTGTTGTCTCATCACCGATGGGGGTCCATTCTACACCAGTAAGATCTAAGTCGTTGTTTAAAATGTAGTGGGCATCTAGATCTAAAGACATGTCTTTTAGATCTTGAATCGTTACGATTTGATAAGGATTGGCTTCAGTGCCATCACCTGTTGTATAGGCAAAGCCCTTAGAAGGAGCCATCCCGATCATAACGATCATAAAACTAAGCAAAGCTTTAAGTAATTTATTCATACTAAATTCCTCCATATACGTAAAATAATAACATATATTCGTATATATGACACTAAAAATAGAGCTTTAGAGTTGTATATACAGGAAAACGATACTAATTTATGGTACACTATCACAAAACCTATGATCAATATCTCACTAGATAAGACTTTAAAAACCCCACTTCATCGTCAACTAAGTCGCTGTATCGAAACAGCCATCCTCAATGGAAACTTAAGAGCTGGTGAATTACTTCCTTCCGAAGATCAACTCGGAAGGACTTTCAACATATCCAGAACCGTGGTTAGAAGAGCCTTTTTAGATCTATCACAACTAAAGCTCATTGAACAAAGACAAGGCCAAGGTCATTTCGTTAGATTAGATAGAGCGTATCCTGATTTACTATTGAATCCTCATCGATATACTCAAACCAACGATGAGTCCATTCAATCCATTACCATCCTAAAAGAGATCCTAAGCTCAAACGATGAATTGATCTCTGAGATGGGGTTTTTAGAAAACGATCTTGTTTACCACATCAAGAGGATCCATACCCATCATCAGGAGATCCTATTTACCGACGAATGGTTTTTTAAATGCGAGTCAGCTCTAGGATTATCCAGTGAGAACCTTATTCAAACAAACTTAGATGAATCTAAGCTCATAAAAGAATCGACTCTAGAAATCCAATGTATGACCATAGAAGAAGCTCTTCTATTAGATCAAGCTAAAAATAGTCCTGCCTTCATCCTCAATCAAGTCATGAAGACATCATCAGGAACCCTGAGTGCTCATTATAAAGCCATCATTCCTTCCTCTAAAACGCAACTGTCTGTTAAGGTAAGTGTCCTATGAATCTAAAGATCGATCTAAAAAGTGGGATTGCCTATCCCACTCAACTCAAAAACGCTTTTAAGGCAGCCATCTTAAGTGGAGAACTTAAAGATCAAGCCCCTTTACCTGATTATCAACAGCTGTACCTAGATTATGGCTATTCTGAAGATCTGGTTAGAAAAGCCTACAATGAGCTCATTCGAGATGGTTTTGCGCATCGAATCAAGAAACGTGGGGTCTTCGTTCATCATACGTTTATGGTGGATCATATGGTTCATAAGATGACGCCTATTCTTCAAGAGATAAAAAACCAAGGTTATCACCCTAGTGTCATAGATCTCAAAGTGGAACTCATACAGAGTGATGAAGCACTAAATCAAAAATTCGAATTCAAGTCATTTCAAAGCTTAGTTCATCTAACACGATTATTTAAAGCCGATGGGATCGCTGTTCTATTGATGGATGTCTATTATCCCCATGCCTATTTCAATCACGTCGATATCTCTACTCTTAAAGGTCTATCGATGTATCCCCTAATCTATGAAAGCAGTGGTCTTTCTCCAAGTTCTGTAGAGAAGCATCTATCAGCGATCTTAATCAATCAAAAACAAGCTGAGCTTTTAGAAGTCAGGAAATCCAGTCCTGGAGGTCTCATCGAAGGACATACACGAGATCAAAATGGTCAAGTCATGGAAGTTTTCACCGACATTATTCCTGGAGATCGTCTTCGTTTTATCATCTAAGTTGCGCCCTTATAGAGTCTTTTGCGCTCATGGTGTATAATAGAGATTATGCAAAAAGACGTTATTTACATTCAAGGTGCTCGCGAGAACAACCTAAAAAACATCACCCTAACGATTCCTCGAAACAAACTGGTCATTATGACCGGTCTTTCAGGAAGCGGTAAAACATCCTTGGCTTTTGATACGATCTACGCTGAAGGTCAACGACGCTATGTCGAGTCTTTAAGTGCGTATGCACGTCAATTCTTAGGCAATACAGAAAAGCCTGATGTTGATGTCATCGAAGGTCTATCACCCAGTATATCGATCGATCAAAAGACCACCTCTCATAATCCAAGATCTACCGTAGGTACCGTTACTGAAATCTATGATTATTTGAGACTGTTGTATGCAAGAGTAGGCACTCCTTATTGTCCTACCCATCATGAACCCATCGTCGCTCAAACCATTAGACAAATGGTTGATAGAGTAATGAAAGAGAAAGACGGGGAACGTCTACAGATCTTAGCGCCTATCGTTCACTCTGAAAAAGGTAGTCATAAAGAAACATTAGAGAAGCTTCGTAAAGAAGGTTACGTTAGAGTTAGAGTCAACGGAGAGAATCGTCTATTGGAAGACGAGATCACCTTAGAGAAAAACAAGAAACACTCCATCGATGTGGTGGTTGATCGTATCGTTAAACAAGCCGATAGTACTTCTCGTTTATATGACTCATTAGAAAGCGCCCTTAAGTTGGCGAAAGGTTTGGCTGTGGTGGTCAGCGATGGGGAAGAACTCCTATTCTCAAGCAATTATGCTTGTCCTAAGTGTGGATTCTCTATACCTGAACTACAACCTCGTTTATTTAGTTTTAACTCCCCTTTAGGGGCTTGTGAGCACTGTAAAGGCTTAGGATCGATACAGATGGTCGATGTGGATTATTTGATTCCTGATAAGACTAAATCGGTTATGCAAGGCGGGATCGTTTACTATAAAAACATCCTAAACTCAGAAAACATCGAATGGCAGGTCTTTGAGACCTTAGCCAAGCACTATAAGATCGATCTATCTAAACCCATCAAAGAACTGAGTCCTAAAGAACTTCAGATTCTTTTAGTAGGTTCTCCTGAACCCATTAAGTATTCGATCGAGACTCGCTCAGGCAATACTTACAGTAAAACTGATTTTATAGAAGGAGTTCAAACTTTAATTCAACGAAGACATATGGAGACCACTTCTCCTATGGCCAGAGAATGGTATCAGACCTTTATGGCTGAAAGTCCTTGTCCAGTATGCGAAGGTAAACGACTTAATCCTATGGCCTTATGTGTTCAAGTGGGTCCTAAAAACATCAATGAATGGACAAGGATGTCGGTTAAACAAGCCCTCATCTATATGAGTCAACTTGAACTTAAACCCATGCAGACAGAGATTGCTCATCTTGTCTTAAAAGAAGTCAGAGAACGTCTTAACTTCTTAAAAGATGTAGGTTTAGAATACCTTACTTTAGATCGTATCGCAGGGACCTTATCAGGTGGAGAAGCCCAACGTATTCGTTTAGCGACTCAAATAGGATCTCGCTTAACAGGTGTCTTATATGTCTTAGATGAACCTTCCATTGGACTTCATCAACGAGACAACATGAAGTTGATCAATACCCTTAAACAAATGCGTGATCTAGGCAATACCTTGATCGTCGTAGAACACGATGAAGAAACCATGCTGGAAAGCGACTACATCATCGATATCGGTCCTGGAGCGGGTAAAGCAGGAGGAGAAGTCGTTGCGGTAGGAACACCTCAAGAATTCATCGATCATCCTACATCGATCACTGGACAATATCTCGCTGGGATCTTAAAGAATCCTTATCCTGAAACCAGAAGAGAAGGCAGTGGAAAAGTCATTCATATCGAAAAGGCTTCTGAAAACAACTTAAAGAAAATCTCTGTTGATTTTCATTTAGGGCTCTTTAATGTGGTCACTGGAGTATCGGGCTCAGGTAAGTCTACCTTGGTCAATGATGTCTTAGGAAAATCCTTAGCTCAATTTTTAGGTAAACCTAAAGTAAAACCTGGGGCTGTAGAAAAAGTCACCGGTTTAGAAGAAATCGATAAGCTTATTGAGATCGATCAAGATCCAATTGGGCGTACCCCAAGATCCAACCCAGTCACTTATACAGGTGTCTTTGATGATATACGTGATCTTTTTGCCTTATCACCTGAAGCCAAAGTAAGAGGCTATGATAAGTCTCGCTTTTCCTTCA
>CAZXTB010000085.1:0-6116 GCA_964643535.1 uncultured Erysipelotrichaceae bacterium
GATAAGAAAGATGCGCCTAAATTGGGCTTTGACATCTATGTCGATCCTAATGTTTCCTATCAAAACATTTTAGGCGTAGGGGCTTCTTTTACCGATAGTTCAGCCTATTTGATCCATCAAGTCCTCAGCGAAAGCGATCGGAATGCCTTAATGGAGAAGTTGTTTAGTAAAGATAAAGGGATAGGGCTTTCGTTTATTCGTAACCCAATGGGTTCCTCAGATTATTCCAGAACTTTCTATTCCTATGATGATCAAGCAATGGGTGTCAAGGATGAAGACTTAAGTGATTTTAGTATCGCTCATGATCAAGAAGACATCATCCCTTTGGTTAAACAAGCTTTGGCTTTAAATCCTGATCTTAAGGTCATGATGAGTCCTTGGAGTCCTCCAGGATGGATGAAGACCTCTGACAGTATGAAGGGTGGATCTCTAAATGTCTCTGCCTATGAAAGCTATGCCCAATACTTTGTGAAGACGATACAAGCTTATCAAAATGAAGGCATCGATCTCTTTGCGATCTCTGTTCAAAATGAACCTTTATATGTCCCTAGGAATTATGCGGGAATGAGTATGAGTGCTGATCAACAAGCCAAGTTTATCAAAGACTATCTAAAACCAGCGTTTGTTGAAGAAGGTCTATCGACGAAGATCTTAGCTTATGATCACAATTGGGATCGAAAAGATTATCCTTTAACTGTATTGGAAAAAGCTTTAGATGAAGTTGATGGGGTGGCTTGGCATGTCTATGGGGGAAATGTCATCTCTCAAACAGAAGTCTATCGTTTATATCCAGAAAAAGAGGTTTATTTTACAGAAGCTTCTGGTGGAGAATGGATCCCGCCTTTTGAAGCGGCTTTCTTATCTCAAATCAAAACAGGGATCGATGTGTTTAGAAACTACTCAAGAACCTATGTCTTATGGAATATGGCTCTTGATGAAAACAATGGACCGGTCGTGCCTGAGTTTGGGAACTCTACCTGTCGAGGCGTTGTTACGATCAATCAAAGCACCAAAGCTTTGACCTATAACTTAGATTACTTAAGCTTGGCTCATTTTAGTGATTTCTTAGAAAAAGATGCCTTAAGAATCGATTCATCCAAGGCTGAAGGAAACTTCACCTTTGTGGCTTTTATGAATCCAGATAAGACAATATCAATCGTCATCTACAACATTAAAGATACCCAAAGAGATGCCCAGATTCATCTCGGTGATCAGGTCCTTGTCTTCAATATGCCAGGTAAGTCAGTCGCGACAGTGACCTTTCAAACTCAAATCGTTAAGTAACGCTCGAAAGAGCGTTTTTAATTCCTAGTGTACTGGGTTAAAACACCTGTTGATGGAATGGAGTGTGCTACAATGTTTCTGTCTATGAAGGATTTAAAGTTCATCCTAGATTTGGAGTCTAATGAGAAAAAACTTGCTTAATTTTACCTGGTTGTTTATAGGGGTCTCGCTGATCTCGATTGGGATCGCGCTTATGAACAAGTCTGGTTTAGGCCAAACGGCTTATTCTGGTTTCGCCAATACGATAGGTCAAGTCACCCACATTAAAAGTGGGACCGTCTTGATTCTTTTTAATATGAGCTGTGTCTTAGGTCAAATGATCCTTTTAGGAAAAACCTTTGATAAACTACAATGGCTTCAAGTGGTCGTGGCTTACTTAAGTGGGGTCATGGTTAATTTCTGGATCTATGATTTTAGCTTAACGGCGCATTATGTTCCTGCGAATTATATGATCCAATGGATCCTTACGATCGCGGGTATTTTAGTGATCTCTTTTGGGGTCGCCATCGTCATGGCTTCAGAAACCATCAAGATGCCTTTAGAAGCCTTCGTCTTGGTGATCTCAAAAAGAAGCCAACAGTCTTTTTCTAAACTAAGGACCTTAGTCGATGTGATCTCTATTGTTTTAGGTTTAGGTCTTATCTTAAGCTTTAAACTAAGTTTTGAAACCTTAAGAGAAGGCACTTGGATTTCAATGGTTCTCTTGGGAACTTCGATGGGGATGACGTTTCCTTTGGCTCAGAAAATTTTACAGGCCTCTCATCGATTGGGAACACCTAAGCTTATAAGTGGAGACTCTCTATGAGTTCTTTAAAACAAGTCAGCTCAAGAAGCCTTCAACTTCAATTCATGGCCATCTTCTTTGTGGCGTATATCGCCTATGCGGTCAGTTATACCCAGATGTTGCCTTTCTTATCAGATGTAGGCTACAGTTCAAGTGAAAAAGGGCTCATCTTATCTGGAGCTGCGGTCATATCGATCATAGGTCAATTTCTTTTTGGATATCTGTGTGATAAATATAAGACGGTTAAGAAGATGTTTTATCTTACAACGATCTTGTTTATTTTGATCGTAACTTGGGCTTATTCAGTCACTGAGATTGCTTTCTTTTTTCATCTGATAACTTTATCGTTGATGGGAGGATTCTTTAGGATCGTTGTGGGATTACTTGATTCTTGGACAATCGAAAGAGATCCTCTTCTTCAAAAGAATTTTGGGATCATACGTGCTTTTGGATCCATAGGATGGATCATAGGGGCTCCTTTTACGGTCTATGCGTTAAATCAAGGTGGGTATGGATCCATAGGATTAAATGTGGGGATCTTCAGTATCTTAACTCTACTGATTGGATATACGATGGGGGATGCGCAAAAGATCGCTCATCAAGCACCTATTAAACTAAGCGACATTAAACAGCTTCTTAAGAAGAAACAATACATCATTCTTTTAGTGATCTTAACTTTGATCAACGTCGTTCTTTATGCGGATGCCTATACGATCGTCAATAAAATCCTTGCCTTAGGAGGAACTACCACCGACATCTCAAACAAGTGGGTTCTACAAGCGTTTATGGAGTTGCCTTTGTTTTTCTTAGGAAGTGTTCTCTATAAACGATTCTCAGCGAAGACCTTACTGATGGTTGGGATCTTTATGTTTATGGTTAGGTTTATTTTAAGTGCTCTCGCAACTTCCGCAGCTCAATTGGTTTTGATTTCTGCGACGCAACTGGTGACCTTTCCTTTTATCTTATTGTCTTCTAAACTACTGATTGATTCTGAATCTCCAGCTCATTTAAAATCGACGGGACAACTCTTGGGTTTAGCGATGTATAGTGGATTATCCGCCTTGATTTCTCCTTTGATTTCAGGCTACCTTGTCGATTGGATTGGAACAGATCAAACCTTAATATTCTTTGGTTTACTATGTCTAGTTCCTTTAGGTTTATCTTTGTGGTATCGAAAGATGAAAGCAGCTTATTAGTTAAGAGTTCCTAGTGAACTCTTTTTATTTATTTAAAATAAATCTTGTTTTTATATTCTACAAAGAGTATATTATACTTGTGTAATATAAAGGAGATTGTATATGTCACTAAAACATGGTTTATTAGGACTCTTGAATTATGGAGATATGACAGGATATGAATTAGATAAGACCTTCAAGGTTTCGCTCAATTTCTTTTGGCAAGCTCAAACGAGTCAAATCTATCGAGAACTTACGACGATGGAGAAACAAGCATGGCTGACATCGATCATCATTCCTCAAACAGGTAAACCCAATCGAAAGCTTTATAAGATCACTGATTTAGGAAGAACTGAACTTAAAACGTGGTTATCAAAGAAAGATCTTGAAGAAGATCTTAGTGTAAAGAATGTGTTCTTGATGAAGATGTTTTTCTCGGCTGAAGTCGATTCTACTGATACAATCGATACCTTAAAACGATATAAATCCCAGTGTTTAGCTGATCTTCAAGCGATGAGCCAAACAGGATCCACTATCACTGATTATGGTCAAGATTTAAAAGATAAAAGAAACATGGTCTATTGGGCCTCTACCGCAACATTTGGGGTCTATTACCTCAATATGTGCGTTAAATGGGCTGAAGATACGATCAAAACATTGGAGGAAATCTCATGAAAATTTTAGTTATCAATGGCAGTCCTAAAGGAAATGACAGTAGCACCTTAAAATTAACCCGTTCTTTTTTAGAAGGAATGAACAGTGTCGAGAAGCAGGACGTAGAATTCATCGATCTCCTAAAATCAAACATCAGTCCTTGTACAGGCTGTTTTGGGTGTTGGACAAAGACTCCTGGAACCTGTGTTTTAAAGGATGATATGGCAGACTATATCCCTAAGGTCTTAGCGGCTGATTTGTTGATTTGGAGCTTTCCTTTGTATTATTTTGGGATGCCTTCTAAAACGAAGCTGTTTCTAGATCGTATGCTTCCTACGTCTTTACCTTTTATGGTAGAGCAAGATGCAGGAGGAAGCTCTCATCCTCATCGTTATAATATGGAACATCAAAAACACATGTTGATTTCCACGTGTGGGTTTTATTCGACACAAAACAACTATGATGCTTTATATAAACAGTTTGAGATCCTCTATGAAGGTCATTACGATAAAATCATCTGTACAGAAGGAGAGCTGTTTAAAGTTCCTCAACTGAGTAAACGAACCAATCAATACTTAAGCTTCGTTAAACAAGCAGGCATCGATTATGCTTCACTAGGTAAGATATCTGAAGAAAGTAAGAATCATCTTGAGGAATTGTTGTATCCTGCAAAAGAGTTCATCCAGATGGCAGATGCGAGCTGGAAGATTACTGAATCGAATGAGAACCCTAATACTAAAAAAACTGCTTTGAATTTTATGAGACAAATGGGGGCGACCTTTAATAAAGACGCCGTCAATCCAAGTGAACATTTCGTTATCGAAATGAAATATACGGATCTTGATGAAAGCTATCAGTTTGTCATACAAGAAGGACAGTGTACGCTTTTAACTCAAGACTTCAAGCCAAATTCTGTGCTTATTGAGACCACCTATGATGTCTGGATGCAGATCTCAGAAGGGAAGTTGAATGGGGCTCAAGCGATGATGGATAAGCTCTATAAAGTCTCTGGAAGCTTTGAGACGATGATGAAGATGAATACCTTATTTGGGAGCAATGATGAACCTGTTCAAGCTCCTAAGGAACAAGTAAAGGCTAAAAAGAGTGTCATGTTGATGCTGTTGGTCCCTTGGATTTCCTTATGGATCTTGTTACCTCTACAACCTAAAATTGCGGGCTTGATCGCGATATCGATTTGTGCTCTTTTACCACTACTTAGCGGTAAGGTAAAACAGGTCATCTATGAGAAATTAGGTTATGTCTTGGTTTGTTTATTGGGACTAGGAGCTTTGATGGGCGTAGATACCACGCTTTTAGTTCTTCTATCGTATTTCCTTTTTGGGGCTTTATGGTTAGGCTCTACCTTCACGAAGGTTCCACTAACGGCGCATTATTCCAGTGCCTCCTTTAATGGGGAAGAAGCCTACAAGAATCCTTTGTTTATAAAGACAAATCGCATCTTGACGATGATGTGGGGTATCCTTTATATCCTATCCTCAGTATTGTCCTATTTCCTTATGAATAGCTTCTTAGCAGAATATACTGGCTTGATCAACTATGCGATTCCATCAGGAATGGGTCTGTTTACTGCTTGGTTTGCGAAATGGTATCCTGCGAAAGTCGCACGAGGTTAATCGATAAAAAAAGCGCTCCTTAGAGCGCTTTGTCTTATTCATAGAGATGATGGTATAAAGCGCCATAAAGGTTTGCATCATTGGCGAATGTACATCTTACAATCTTAGGTTTACCAATAGGCATTCTTTCATATTGGTCATATAGATCATCGACAGCTTTTTTTAAGTACTCGATCAAGATAGGCTGGGCACTGATGCCTCCTCCTACTGCGATGACTTCTGTATCCAATACTGCTTGTATCCCAATGACGCCGATCGCAAAGCTTTTGGCGAATTGATCTAAGATCTTAAGAGAAGTTGGATCACCAGCGTTCACCAACTTAAAGAAATCTTTTCCACTCATCGATTGATGAGGCAGTTGTTTTTCTTTCTCATAGACTTCAGTTAAACCCATCGTACCACAGAGGTGAGCCCATAAGAAAGGTTCATCTTTACCCATCTCGTACATCGAGATCGGTAACCAAGATAATTCTCCTGCCCCAAAATTCTGTCCTTTTAAGAGCTTCCCATTGACGAGGATCCCCCCACCGATGCCTGTCCCTAAGACAACGACCATTCCGTTTTCTACTCCGACTAAGGAACCTT
>CAZXTB010000086.1:0-6094 GCA_964643535.1 uncultured Erysipelotrichaceae bacterium
TTCCACTCGATAGAGATAACGGTCTTACCCGGAAAGGATTGGTTTCACTCAGGGGTGGAAATAAGGATGATTCGATACCTTTCACCACTTCGGTATTTCTCTACACAAAACAAGCCTTTTAATTCCCCTGTTGGTTTATGCCTTTATTGTAGAGAGGGAAACTCCCCCTGTCAAGTCAGCTCTTGTTGGATTTAAGATAGTCAAAGAATTTCATGTCTTCTTTTAATATATGGCCTTCGATCAATCGTTCACTTACGAAGTTAAAGAAACCACCCAAACTAAGAATGCCTGTCTTTAGTTGTAAGCGTAACGCATCATAATCGATGAGCAATTGTTTATGTATTTTTAAATGTTCATCATACAAAGGAAACCCCACCTTCTTCATTAAACTAGATTCATACATAAAGTGAGATTCCAATTCTTCACTCACGCGATCTAAAATACCGTCCACGTTTTCAGCAGAATTACCTGAGCCTAGACACTCATAAAGTTCATTACTGAGTTCTAGTATGGCTTTATGTTGGCTATCAATCATTTCATTTCCACTCTCAAATAGATCTTCCCACCTTTTCTTAGTCATAGTTGGTGGTAAGACTTCTGAATTATCCCAAGATTCGGTTCGATTTCGACCCAATTGTTTCGCTCTATACAGTGCTAAGTCAACACGTTTAAACCAAGCTTCTTTTGGTTCATATGGGAAATGTTGAGCGCACCCGATACTTAGGGTTTGTTTCTTTATCGTAGGAAAGTTTGTATTTTTAAATTTTTCTAGAATGCGCTGTGCTAAACGTCCCGCCCCATCCACATCAGTGTGCGGCATCAAGATGAGAAACTCATCGCCTCCCCAACGATACAACTGATCTTCGCTACGTAATGTACCAGAAATGATCCCGGCGGCTAGTACAATGATACGATCGCCTACATCATGACCGTGTTTATCATTGATCTCTTTAAAATAGTCAAGATCCATCAACAATAAAGACGCCACCACTTCTTGACGCTGACCTTTTTCTAGATATACATCCATATCGATCTCTAAACGATGACGATTGAATTGCTTCGTTAACGGATCCAACATCGCCAAATCAGTCATTTTACGCGTATCTTTATTAAGCGATGTGATCTGAGAATTCGACTCTAATAAGACTGAGCCCATTAACCAGAAATTATAAACAAAGATCATAAAGAATCCAGTTGTAAAAGCTGTGGTACTCATGTTTTTTGTTAAATCGTTTTGATCGAGTGATGTATAGGCAAAGACTATTCTTAATAAAAAGAAGGCTATTAAGATGATTAATGACGCTATTACGGTTCGTTGAACGTTTTTATTTTCGTTCTTAACCGTACTTCGAGCTCTATATAAACCATCAAGAATAAACAAACTCATGGTGATTGAACTGGTTGATACCCGATAGAAATAGGATGGATAAACATATATAAATACAAAAAAGAATAGACTTCCGACAATAAAATAGGCAACGAACCATAATGAGAATGGCTTTAACTTAAAATAGGTCTTAAATCCTGCAATGATTAACATCATTGAAAGCATAAACAAGAGATTATATACGAATACAATTTCTCGACTTGGCCCATTGATCGAATCATGCATCATACTCAATGATACTGAGCTCAGAAGCAAAGAAAAAATCATCAAGAGATGCATACGATGTCGACGAACATAGTATACGATTGAAAAAGTGATGATGTACATCCCGATAATAGCTTCCGTAATGATTAAAAATGAATGCAGTTCAATGTTAAACATACAACTATTGTACCCTTTTACTCGTAGCTCGTAAATAAAAGACGGCGTTATTCGCCGTCTTCAATGATTTCTTTATCTACAACTGCAGCCATGGATAAACTACTGCCTTCATTGACACTGATCATTCGTACACCTTGAGTGTCACGTCCATAGACCCCAACGTTGTCCAAGGAGATACGAATAATGGTTCCAGTATCTGTAACCATCAGGAGATCTTCATCCCCAACGACCGCCTTAACGACGACCAATGGCCCATTCTTATCGGTGATGTTGATGGTTTTGACCCCTTTAGCACCACGATTGGTTAAACGATAATCGGTTAGGGTTGTTTTCTTCCCATAACCATTCTTGGTGACAGATAAGATATACATGCCTTCTTTATCGGTAGCCATCCCAACGACATCACTGCCATCGGCGTTGAATCCTTTGACCCCGGCGGCGTTACGACCCATTGGACGAACATCACCTTCGTTGAAGCGAACAGCTTTCCCGTTTGATCCCGCGATGATGATTTCGTCATCGCCACTGGTAGCTTTGACAGCGATGAGTTCATCGTTGTCATTCAAACCAATCGCGATCTTACCCGACTGACGAATCGAATCAAATTCTTCCGCAGCGACTCGTTTAACGAGCCCTTTCTTCGTGACGAAGAAGAGGTATTTCCCATCATGTTCAGGAGTCAAGGCAACCAAAGCTTTGACCTTTTCATCTTTATCTAAATTTAAGAGGTTTTGAACTGGTAGTCCTTTGGCTATTCGACTGGCTGAAGGAACACGATAACCTTTGATGCGATAAACTTTACCGAAATTGGTAAACAACATCAATTGATCATGAGTCGACATGGTTAAGAACTGATCCACCACATCTTCTTCATTGACGGTCATGCCTTTGATGCCTTTTCCACCACGATTTTGGGTACGATAAGTATCGACAGGAGTCCGTTTGATGTATCCGTTGATGGTCATCGTCATGATGATGTCTTCACGAGGAATGAGATCTTCATCTTCGATGTCGGTATCTGCTTCGACGATCTCTGATCTTCGTGGATCATTGAAACGGTCTTTGATTTCCATCAATTCAGTTCTGATGATCCCAACCAAGCGAGGATGATTAGAGAGTATATCAATGAAGTCCGCAATGGATAAAACCAAAGCTTGGTATTCTTCTTCGATCTTGGTTCTTTCTAACCCAACCAAACGACGTAAACGCATTTCTAAGATGGCTTTCGCTTGGATCTCGGTTAAGAGAAATTCGCTCATTAAGCCGTTGGTGGCTTCTTCATCGTTTTTAGAAGCACGAATCAAGGTGATGATACGATCGATGTTATCTAAGGCAATACGTAAACCTTCTAAGATATGGGCTCTTTCTTTGGCCTTGGTTAAGTCATATTGAGTCCGTCGACGAATGACCACTTCTTGGTGAGCAATGTAGTGTTGAAGCATTTCTTTTAAGGAAAGCTGCTTAGGATTATTGTTGACAAGCGCCAACATATTGACCCCAAAGGAAGTCTGTAAGGCCGTCATTCTAAACAACTGATTGAGGACGACTTCGCTTTGGACATCTTTTCTAAGTTCGATGACGATACGAATACCGCCTCTTTCAGAGGACTCATCTCTTAGATCAGTGATGCCTTCGATTTCCTTTTCTGTCGCTAAAACAGCGATCTTTTTAATAAGTTCTGACTTATTGACTTGATAAGGGATCTCGGTCACGATCAACACATGTTTCCCATTGGACATTTCTTCGGTCTCAACGCGAGATCTAACCATGATCGATCCTCTACCTGTCTCAAAGGCAGATTTGATGCCTGATCGACCTAAAATAAGGGCTCCTGTCGGAAAATCAGGTCCAGAGATATGATTTTCCATAAGTTCCATAATGGTGATGTCTGGGTTATCCATAATCGCGATCGTTGCATCGATGACTTCGCCCAAATTATGCGGAGGAATATTCGTTGCCATCCCAACAGCGATCCCTGTAGATCCATTGACCAATAGATTAGGAAAACGAGCAGGCATGACGACTGGTTCTTTTTCTTCCCCATCGTAGTTATCAACAAAGTCGATTGTATCTTTTTTGATGTCTCTGACCATTTCCATAGCGATCTTAGACATTCTAGCTTCGGTATAACGCATGGCCGCAGCGCTATCACCGTCGATGTTGCCGAAGTTTCCATGACCATCTACCAACATGTATCTATACGAGAAATCTTGAGCCATACGAACCATCGCATCATACACAGAACCTTCCCCATGAGGATGGTACTTACCTATGACTTCACCGGCGATACGGGCTGATTTTTTATGAGCTTGATCGGAGGTAATGCCTAAATCATTCATCGCATAGAGTATTCTACGATGAACAGGTTTTAATCCATCTCTAACATCAGGTAAAGCACGCGCCACAATAACGCTCATCGCGTAATCTAAAAAGGAAGCCTTCATCTCTGAAGAAATATTGACTTGTCTGATCTTATCGTGTTGTTCAGTCATGGTTTCCTCCTAGATGTCCAAGTTCTTAACGAAATGGGCATTGTCGACGATAAAGTTACGTCGAGGTTCTACTTCATCACCCATCAACATGTCGAAAACCATATCTGATTCCATCGCATTTTCGATGGTGACTTGGTTTAATATACGATGAGCTGGATCCATGGTGGTTTCCCATAACTGTTGGGCATCCATTTCCCCTAAACCTTTATATCGTTGAATGCTGTATTTATCGCCAAATTCTTTCTTTAAGACTTCTAGTTCTGTATCACTATAGGCATACTTATCGACCTTGTTTTTTGAGATTCGATAAAGTGGAGGTTGAGCGAAATAGATGTAGCCTCCTTCAATGACTTCTCGTAAGAAGCGATAGAAGAAAGTTAAAAGCAAGGTTCTAATATGAGCCCCATCGACGTCAGCATCGGTCATGATGACGATCTTATGGTAACGTAGTTTATCCAAATCCAATTCTTCCCCAAATCCACAACCAAAGGCTGTAAACATGGTTCTAATTTCATTGTTGTCATAGACTTTGCTCAAGCGAGCTTTTTCAACGTTGATGACCTTACCTCTTAAAGGTAAGATCGCTTGGAATTCACGATTACGACCCGACTTAGCCGATCCACCAGCGGAATCACCTTCGACGAGATAAATCTCGCAGAGTTCAGGATTGCGGTTTGAGCAATCCGCTAACTTGCCTGGTAAAGACGCAAAATCTAGCGCCCCTTTTCGACGGGTCAGTTCTTTCGCTTTTCTAGCCGCAATGCGCGCATTGGCCGCCATCATGACCTTTTCTAAAATGATCTTGGTTTGAAGTGGGTTCTCATAGAGATAACGTTCAAACAAAGGCCCAAAAGTATCCGAGACGACCTTCTTGACTTCAGCGTTGCCTAATCTTGTCTTGGTTTGTCCTTCATATTGAGGATCTGGATGTTTAATGGAAATGATCGCGGTCAAACCTTCGCGGATATCATCCGCTTGAAGATTCTCATCGCCATCTTTTATGTAGTTCTTTTCTTTGGCGAGCTTATTGATGATGCGATTCATCGTCATCCTAAAGCCTTCTTCGTGGGTTCCACCTTCATGGGTATTGATGTTGTTACAGAAAGAATAGACATTAGGCGAATAGCTTTCGTTGTATTGTAAAGCCACTTCGATTTGAATCCCATCTTCTTCTCCTTCACAATTGATGATGTCTTGATGAATAGGGGTCTTGTTTTTATTGAGGAAAGCGATGTATTCTTTTAGGCCTCCTCGATAGAGGAACTCAACTGGTTTATAGTCGAAACGTTGATCGTCGAAATCGATGGCGATGCCTTTGTTTAAGAAAGCGATCTGTTGAAGACGATCTCTTACGGTGTCATGATCATATTCTAAAGTCTCGGTAAAGATCGTCGGATCGGCCTTAAATCTAACCACAGAGCCATGTTTATCTGTTAAACCGATTTCTTTGAGATCCTCTACTGGGCTTCCCCCATGCTCAAAACGCATGAAGTATTCTTTCCCATTCAGGTGAATATTGACTTCTAGCCATTCGGATAAGGCATTGACGACAGAGGCCCCAACCCCATGAAGTCCACCAGACACTTTATAAGCGCCTCCACCGAATTTACCACCCGCATGAAGCACAGTAAAAATGGTCTCTACGGAAGACTTCCCTGTCTTCTCATGGATCCCTACCGGCATACCACGCCCATTATCGATAACGGTCACAATGTTTTCTTTGTCGATGCTGACTTGAATGCGATCCGCATAACCCGCTAAAGCTTCATCGATTGAATTATCGACGATTTCCCAAACCAAATGATGAAGACCTCTTAATGAAGTGGTCCCAATA
>CAZXTB010000087.1:0-6030 GCA_964643535.1 uncultured Erysipelotrichaceae bacterium
ATCGGAGAAAACACCGATCTAGGGGCAGGAACCACCTGTGGTACCTTACGCTTCGATGATGGCTTAACGACTCAAAACGTCAATGGACATCGAGAACTCCCTAAAAACTTCGCCAACGCCAGCTTTATGGGCGATAACTCAAGAACGGGTGTCTGCGCGATCTTGATGCCTGGGGTTAAAATAGGAAGCAACTCTGTGGTAGGTAGTGGAGTCATCCTGTATGAAGATGTCGCTGATAATACCCTCATTTACGCTAAACAAGAACTGATCAAGACCTCTTGGGGTCCTAAGAAATACGGATGGTAATCATGAAAAAATCAGAATATGGTATCTCTGTTTATCCAGATTTTTATTCTAAGGATGAGTTAAAAGCTCAAGTACTATGCGCGGCTAAATACGGTTATACCCGTATCTTTACCTCCATTCAATTGGGTAACCTTGGCTTTGAGAAAACCAAAGAAAATGCGACCCAAGATTTCCAGTTTCTTTTTGACCTCTGTGATCTTCATAAGATCATCGTTCATGTCGACATCAACGATCGAGTTTTGAAAAGTATGGGAGGATCTCCAAAAGATCTCTCGTGTATCGCCAAGATGAAAATCAAGGTCTTACGATTAGATGGAGGATTTAGTGATGAGGAAGTCGCACTGATGACCAAGAATCCTTATGGGATCAAGATCGAAGACAACTCATCGATGGTGGATTCACCCATCAATAGAATCGAAACGATTAAGAAACTTGGGGATCTATCCCACTATGTGGCTTGTCACAACTTCTTTCCTAGAAATGATACAGGACTCTCTTTTGAAGATACAGTGATGATGGCTCAAAAGTATGCCTCTTATGGGATACAAAACGGAGTCTTTATCGCTTCTCTTGTTTCTCCTAACGATCTCAATGCCTCTGGAAATGGGGTACCAACCGTAGAAGAACATCGATATACTCCTCCTCATATCGCATTTAGTGAACTTAGAAATACGGGCCTCTTCGATTACATCTTGTTTGGGGACAGTGTTCCAAGTGAATCAGAACTACAAGAGGTGGCGAGAATCGCTCAGTTAGATTATGTGGAGATCCCAGTTTGGTTGGATCATAAACTACCTGAAACCCTGAAAAAGATCGTCACTGAAACCCTCTTATTGTCTCGTCCTGATCAAGCTGAACTTGTCTTAAGAGCGACTCAAACGCGTCATCTAGGCAATATCCAAGTTCATCATGCGATAAAAAGACCTGCCTACAGTATCACCATCGATAACCTAAAATCCAATCGATACGAAGGAGAATTACAGATCGCCCTTAAAGATCTGCCTGCTACTCCAGTCGCCAACGTCATCGGTCAAGTTAAACCTTATGGTTATCGTCTCGTTGAACAAGTCAAATACAAGGCCTTGCCTTTCAAACTTACCCAGGAGTAATTATGAATGAAAAGAAAAAAGTAGTGATTCTTTCTAGAGCTTCGATGCAGACTGAACGCTTTATGAAACATGTCAGAGATCATCAAGCCAAAGGTGAATTGAATTATGACGTAGAATTGGCTTTGTATCCTAAGCATATGGAATTGATCTTAGCTTATAAACCTGACTTCGTCTTACTCTCTACAGAAGTCATCGCATGGAAACCTGAAATCGAAAAAGAACTCAATGCCTTAGGCATTCCCAATGCCTTGGTTAAAGGTTCTCATTATGGAACAGCTCAGGTTGTGCGTATCTTTAATGACAGTGTAAAACTATAAAGGAGCCCTATGACAAGAAAACTAAAAATCGTTACGATCGGAGGAGGATCCTCCTACACCCCTGAACTCATCGAAGGTTTCATTAAACGCTATGATGAGTTTCCTCTAACTGAAATCTGGTTGGTTGATATTGAGAAAGGTGCGGAAAAATTACGCATCTGTACAGATCTCGCTCGTCGTATGATCGCAAAAGCAGGACTACCCATCGAAGTCCATGCGACCCTTAATCGAAGAGAAGCTTTAAAAGATGCAGATTTTGTGACCACACAATTTAGAGTAGGACTACTCGACGCTCGTGAAAAAGATGAAATGATCCCAGGTAAATACAACATCATCGGTCAAGAAACCAATGGGCCAGGTGGATTGTTTAAGGCTCTAAGAACCATTCCTGTTATTTTTGCGATTATTGAAGATTGTAAAGAACTCTGTCCTAATGCGTGGATTGTTAATTTTACCAATCCAGCAGGACTCAATACAGAAGCTGTATTTAGACATACCAACTGGAAACGTTTCGTTGGTTTATGTAATGTGCCTATTGGGATGAAGATGGGCATTGCCAAACAACTCGACGTCGATCCTTCTAGAGTAGAAGTTACCTTTGGAGGTCTTAATCATTTGGTTTATGCCTTAGATGTTAAGTTGGATGGAAAACCCATCTTACAAGATCTCATCGACAACATCGATAAGATGAAACTCACCATGAAAAACATCGAAGATGTGCCTTGGTCAAGTGATTTCGTAAAAGCACTAGGTGTTATGCCTTGTTCCTATCATCGTTATTATTTTCAACATCAAGCCATGCAAGATCATTACATGGAAGAATTCAAAACAGGCATCAGTCGTGCCTCTAAAGTCAAGAAAATCGAAGCTGAACTTTTTGAACTTTATAAAGATCCAAATCTTGCGATCAAACCTAAGCAGTTAGAACAAAGAGGCGGAGCTTATTATAGTGATGCAGCGTGTAACCTCATCAGTTCGATCTATAATGATAAACACGACATCCAACCCGTAAACACCTTAAACAAAGGTGCCATCTCTAATCTACCCGATGATGTGGTCGTAGAGGTAAGCTCAGTGATTACGAAAGATGGACCTATCCCATGTAAAGTAGGCGCTCTACCCATCGGTGCGTTAGGTATCGTTCAAAACTTAAAAGCCTATGAAATCGTCGCATCTCAAGCCGCCATCAGCGGAGACTATAAATTAGCCCTCTTAGCGATGAGTATGCATCCTTTCGTTCAAAGTGAAGCTGTTGCGAAACCACTACTCGATGAAATGTTAGAAGCTCATAAAGAATACTTGCCTTTGTTTCATAAGGCCAAATAATCATGTCTAAGAAAAACAAAGTCAAAAAGCCTTCTATATCTCAACAATTGATGGATACCGTAAAGGTGCCCATGGAATGGATCGAAGCACCTGCTTGGAAAAGAATCGTAGCCTTTATCTTTGATATGTTTCTTGTTATGCCAATATCGAATTTTCTTTTTCAGCTTAATCCATGGTTGTCACCATTATTTGTGGCTATCTATTATATAGGCCTTGAATTAAGTCCTTGGAAAGGTTCTGTTGGAAAAAGAATCATGTCGATGAAAGTCATTGACGACAAAAAAGGCAGGGTTTATCTTGATCGCCTTATTGTTCGTTACCTTTCAAAGTTTATCTCCTTGTCTATTCTTGGGGCAGGTTATTGGATCCCAATGCTGGGTAATAAACGCCCGTTGCCTGATCAATTAAGTCATACGATGATCATCGCTTTGACCCCATCTAAACCAAAAAAGTAACGGAAAGTCTCCGTTATTTTTTTATGGTTGTTGTTTATAGATCATGATGTCGAAGGAATTACGATCTCCAGGATAACCAGCTCGACTGTATTCAAGAATGGTTTCATCTTGATCAGTAGCGATGGTTTTGACCTCATGAATGGCAGATCCCTTGGCGATGTTGAGTAAGCCTGCTCCTTCATCGCTGACGATGATCGCATCGACGGTTCTTCTAGCCAAGGCAATGTATCGATTATAATCGCTTTCGAAGATGTGGTATAAAGGTCTACTCTCAAGATCTTTTTGGAGTAGATTAGGAAATAAATGATGAGGGACATAGGTATCTACAATCATCATCGGGACCCCATTACCACAATAGATAAAGCGTATATGAAGAACTTCTTGTGATGGTTCAAGTTTAAGAATCGAATGAAACTTAGTTTCTGATTTTAGGATCTCTTTGGTGATGATCTTGGTTGAAGGAATCATCCCAACCCGTTTCATGTCATCCTCAAATGTAGAAAGTTCTTGAAAGAAATGACTCTGTATTTCTTTCTCTCTTATAAAGGATCCTTTACCTTTGACTCGACTAATGATCCCATCTGAGATGAGTTCAGAGTAAGCTTGTCGAATGACAGGACGACTGATCGCAAAGCGTTCACAGAGTTCTTCTTCGGTAGGTAGTTTATCTCCAGGTTTTAAAGTCCCTTCTTGAAGGGCTTTAAGGATAGAATCTTTGAGTTGAGCGTAAAGTGGGGTAGGCAAATAACGAGAGATCTTGATGTAGTTCATAAGGGCCTCACTTTCTATCCCGTCTTACGATGACGTCAAAGGTATTACGTTCACCAGGAAAAGACGCGATGGAGACTTCCATGAGTCGTCCTAAAGTATCATAGGTAAACGATTGAACACGATGAACTGCGGATCTTTTTTCTACATCCAAAAGGTTCGCATCGATGTCACTGACCAATTGGGCATTATAGACATTGTAAGTCTTGTGGACTGGTCTTTGATACTTAGATTCAAAGACATGGAAGAGGGAATTGACCCCAAAATCTACTTTCTCTAAATGAGGGAATTGTTTAAGATCGATGTAGGAATCTTCCACATAGACCGGGACATTATCAGCCGATCTAAGTCGTTTAAAGTGAAGACAAGCTTCGCCTTCTTTCATACCTAAAAGAGAAAACACATGTGGATCATTATGAATGACTTCTACCACCAAGACCTGAGTCTTAGGACTTTTACCTAAACGATCCATTTCTCCTGAAAAATTATAAAGTTCACTGGTGAAGCTTCGACTGATGACTTGTTTGGTGACGAAGGTTCCTTTTCCTTTCATTCGAATAAGGACCCCTTGAGCCAAGAGATCTGCATAAGCTTGTCTTACGACAGGACGACTGATATGAAAAGTATCACAAAGTTCATCTTCTGTAGGAAGTTTATCTTTGTTTTTTAAGGTACCATCATCGATGGCTGTACGTATGGAATTACGCAACTGGATGTATAGAGGAATACTGGAAAACTTATTGATCACGATGTAACGCATAAGTCCTCCTTTCATGCTTATTGTAATGACAGTATATCATATCATTGGAACCTTACAATACAGAATAAGGTCATTGTTGTTGGGTTATTCCTTGTTTATATTGAACAATAACAAAACCCAAAGTTATCAATAAAGGTATAAAAAGAAGGGCTCCTAGAGCAAACAAACTAGTGGTCGCATTGGTCATTCCAGCAAGCATCCCAATCATCGCAGGGGCTATAACCCCAGAGAGGTTCCCATAGATCGCTCCTCCTACCAATTGCCCCGAGATCTTAAGTGAAGGATGAGAAGCATCATAAATCAAATGTTTAGAAGTGATCATGAATAAAGGAAAGGTCAACATTTGAATGATAGACAATCCCAACATGGTCCCAATCGATCCACTCCAGGAGAAGAGAAACATCTTGGTGCTCATTGCAATGAGGGCAACGATCAAGATCTTAGTAGCTCCAAATCTTCTCATCAACTTAGCTCCTAATAGAAATATAGGCAATTCAAACAAAGCTTGGGCACTAAAAAACCACGCGATTTGAGAAGCCGAAGCCTTAAGCTCGATCATCTTCATCGTAATGGTCATATCTTCAACCCCGATCACAAAGAACACAAAGAAGAAGACAAGGATCCACATTGAATAGAGTGGGGTAAAGAGTTGTTTTAATCTTACCTTTTCAAGGACTCTTTTCATTGGGGAGACATCTGGGGTCGTAAAAATCAAAACGATGGCTACTAAACCCAAGATCAAATTTATAGGTAAGATGGCTTTAAATCCATACACATCCACAAACTTAACCAGAAACCCTAATCCAATCGCAAAGCCGATCGATCCAAACGCTCGTATGGCTCCATAATGCGTACGTATCGAGGCATCTGATTCGACTGCCCATGAATCTAGTAGTCCAGCGATAAGACGTGATAAAGAGGCAGCAGTTACTCCAAAAATAAAAACCAAGTATGAAGCAGATGAACTGTTGAAAAGAAGAGCGGTAAAG
>CAZXTB010000088.1:0-6001 GCA_964643535.1 uncultured Erysipelotrichaceae bacterium
ACATGCTTGAGAAAGGTGTTTCTAGGGTAATGATAAAATCAGTCGCCATACATCCACTCAATGACACAAGGACAATTAAGGAAAGAATGAGTTTTTTGTTTTTTAATAAACGTGTCATAGAATCTCCTTTATAAAGATTGCATCTTTATTCTAACTGTATTAAGGCATTTTTCCAATTCTTTTTTATTCTGTTCAAAAGATTGTTTTAAGTATGCTCCTCTGATCAAAATAATACAATCGAAGTTCTCTTTAAACTCGGTCAGATCTTGAACCATCATACGTACTTGACGCTTGACGAGATTGCGCTGTACAGCGCCACCCAATTTCTTTCCGACCGATAATCCAACTCGACTAACCGCTTCTCTTTTGGGCGTGTAATACACCGTTAAAACCGGGCAACTCACAAATCGCTTCACGCCCATGATGCGCTGGAATTCTTGGTTTTTTTTAACGCGGTATAGTTTTTTCATACGAGAATAAAAAAGTCACCCTAGGTGACTCTTAAGCTGACAAAACTTCTCTGCCTTTGGCGCGACGACGAGCCAGCACTTTGCGGCCACCCGCAGTCTTCATTCTCGCTCTGAAACCGGCCATTTTCTGATGTTTTCTTTTGCTCGGTTGATAAGTTCTCTTCATTGTGAGCACCTCCACTTCTTATTTGATACGATTGAGCAATGCTCATAGATTATAAACAAAATACTTTGTAATGTCAAATAAAGTTTATTCGTCATTTTTAGAGCCTAAAAAGAAGGAAAGTCTTGTATCTTTTTAAGCCTAGGACTACAATACTACCAATGCCCAACCCCATCTTGATCGCCTTTCTACTCTATGCTTTCTCAACAGCCATAACCCCTGGTCCTAATAATATTTTGACCTTAAATACGGTCAGTCGTTTTGGCTTGAAGAAAAGCATAAAGATGATGAGTGGGATCCTATCTGGAATCATGATCATCTTAAGCATCACTGCGACCTTAAGTTTTATCCTTAGTCGCTATATTCCCGAGTTGACTCAAATCGCTAAATATTTAGGGGCTCTCTATATTCTTTATCTATCTTATAAGATCTACACTTCTAAACCCATTGAGATCGACTCCAGTGTCAAAGAACCTCGCTTTAGCACCGGCCTGATCAATCAGTTTCTTAACGTCAAGATCATTCTTTATGCGATAACCTCATTAAACAGCTTTGTTTTACCTTATACATCCAATCCTCTTGAGATCATTTTCTATGCCTTCATCTTAACCATGATCAGTGCCGTTAGTTTAGCTGCTTGGGCTGTGATTGGGGTCCTATTGAGTGATTTAATGAGACGAAGATACAAGCTCATCAATACGATTTTAGCTTTGGTTTTGCTTGAAAGCGTCTTTAGTCTATTTTTCTAAGTTATCCACAATGGGTCTTTGTGGAAAAGGTGTTTTTTTGACCACAATCATTCTAAGACCTTCTCCACGAATTTGTGGTCATGTGGATAAGTGCTTATGGCCTTTTAAATAAAGGCTTTTTATTTGTTTTTAGACTATGGATAAGTCCCACTTTTGAATCAAGGTGTCCACAAATTTACCACTTAACCGCAAGTGGATAAGTTTATCCACAATTGTTGTTTAGTTTAAGTTGGGGATTATTGTGGAAAACTCCCTTAAACCTTGACAATTAAAGGGGATAGAGAGCCTTGCTTTGTGGATAACTCCATCTGAAAATTTTTACATCAACCAAGCGTCTTAGAACTTGCTAAAATTAGACTACACAAGGGGATAGCATATGACCGAAGTCCAACATTACTATCAAGATGTTTGGAGTAAAGCAAAAACGATCATTCGGGAAGACAGTTCCATCGATAAGGTCGTGTATGATGCTTATTTCAACGAATCAAGTCTCGCTTTTCTCAATGAAGAACGAGCTGTTATCACTGTACCAAGCTTCGTTCAGAAGTCGGTACTCTCGCAAAAGGTATCTTTAATCCAAGATATTTTAGAAGGCTTGGGCTATGTCGTTTCAGTAGAAATCCTTTTAAACGATGAATATGGTCCACAAACCACGGAATCCACCATCGTCCATAACGATCAAGTACGAGTCGAATACACTTTCGATAATTTCATCGTTGGGCCAAGCAACAAAGAGGCTCATTCTGCAGCCTTAGCGTGCGCATTTACCCCAGGTAAGTTTTATTCACCTTTGTTTATTCATGGGAACTCTGGTTTAGGTAAGACACACCTCTTAAACGCCATTGGAAACTACATTAAGAAATATCATCCTGAGATGAAGGTCTTATATACCTCTGGATCTGAATTCGTAACCGCTGTGGTTGAATCCATCACCAGTAAAACAGAGTCAATCGAAAACTTTAAGAAGCGCATGTTTTCTTTAGATGTGCTTTTGATTGATGATATCCAATTCATCGCCGGTAAAGAAAAATCCCATGAGATCTTTTTCCACATCTTCAACGAACTCGTCAACAATAAGAAACAGATTGTCTTGACTTCAGATCGAGATCCTTCTGAAATCAAAGGCTTAGAAGAACGCTTGATCAGTCGTTTCTCATCAGGATTAACTGTAGGTCTTGATTCACCTGAATTTGAGACCGCTTTAGCCATCATCAAAGCTCGGCTCAATACCCAGACTTTAGAAGGCGTTGGGGTCGTTCAAGAAGATGTCTTAAGTTATATCGCCACCAATTTCGCCAAAGACGTCCGTAAATTAGAAGGTGCTTTAAACAGACTCTTGTTTTATGCGGTCCAATTTGGGAATGGGGGAACCATCGACTTTAAATTGGCGATGGGAGCCTTTAAGGGGGCTGGAAATGTCGCTGAAAAGAATGAGGTCTCGATCAATAAGATCAAGCGCATCGTCTCAGACTACTTTGGCTTGACACGTCAACAGCTCATCTCCAACTCAAGAACGAAAAACATTGCCTCAGCGAGACACATCGCCATGTATCTTAGTCGAAAATTATTGGATCTGCCCTTTATAAAAATTGGGGAAGAATTCGGTAAACGAGATCACTCTACCGTCATGAATGCCTGTGAAAAGGTAGAGACCACATTAAAGAAGGATATTAATTATAAAAACATGGTCGTGGAGCTCGAAAAACAGATCCTACAGACCTAAATTATCCACAATTTCCCACTATGAAATCACACTGAAAAGTGTTAAAATATCTATAGAATAAAAGACTTTTTAAGACTTATCCTACTTATCCACACGCTTAATAATAATTATCCTAAAAAGATAATTATGAAGGAGGAAACCCCATTGAACTTCAAAATTTCTAAACGTATATTCTTCAACGCTTTATCGGTGGTCTCTCGTGCTATCTCAGCCAATTCACCTTTACCGTGGTTAACCGGCATCAAAATCGAAATCAAAGAAGGAGAATTGACCTTAACAGGCAGTGACTCCGATATCTCCATTCAGAAAGTCATTTTAAAAAATGATGAAGAGTATGTCTTTGAAGTTCTAGCGGAAGGATCCATCGTCATAGAAGCCAAATACATTCTAGACATCGTAAGAAAAATCGATGCGGATGAGATCAATGTCCAAGTCTTGGATGGAAACCTAACTAAGATCAGTGGTCACTCCGCAGAATTCAACATCAACGGAATGAAATCATCTGAATATCCTTCCATCGATTTCACGATGCCGACAAAGCAATTTGAAATCAACGCCGACCAGCTTTTAAAAATCATCACTCAAACCAGTTTCGCAACCAGCGATAAAGAAACTCGTCCTGTCTTGACAGGGGTCAACTTCAAATGCGAAGGCAACGTTTTAGAATGTGTTGCGACCGACAGTTTCCGTTTAGCGAAGAAAACCATCAAACTCGATGGAGACAATCGTTTCAATGTCACCATTCCTGCGAAGACTTTAGGTGAAGTCGCTAAGACGATCGAAAGAGATGTTAAAGTCTTGATTTGTATCAGCGATAAAAAAGCTCAATTTTGGATCGACAACACCGTCATTCAAACCCGTTTGATCGATGGATTATACCCAGAGACGTCAAGACTTATTCCCCAGGAATTCTTATATGAATTGACCTTAGATTCAAGAGACATCCTCAACGCCATCGACAGAGCTTCTTTCATCAAATCTGAAGGCGTAAGCATCATTAAACTAAGTGCCAGTGGAAAAGAGATTTTGATCAGTTCTAAATCTCAAGAAGTTGGATCATCTTTAGAAAAACTGACGGCGATTCATTATAAAGGCAACCCATTAGAGATCTCCTTTAGTGGTCGTTATGTGTTTGATGCGGTACGTGTCCTCAACGGAACGGTCGTTAAGATCGAGTTCAGTGGCGAGATGAAACCTTTCATCATTCGTAACGCTGAAGACGACACGATCTTACAGTTGATCTTGCCTGTTAGAACCTATTCTTAATCACACTTTCTTCAATCTTGAGACCCTGTAAAACAGGGTCTTTTTATGCTATACTTTAATAAAGTTTATAAGAAATCAAAAATATAATTCCTGCGAGATTTTTTGATTTAGAAAGGTAAAACTGTGGAACTTATCACCTTGCCTGAGAATATTGTCACCTTCATCAATATCGTTTTGATTACGCTTGCGATTGTTTTGGCTTTGATTGGTTACTTTAGAGGTTTTGTGTCTCAAGCTTATGACCTTGTGATCATGGGTTTAGGCCTCTTCTTAGGCCTATTGATTTCACCATCTTTAGCGAGTAATCTATCGTTGGTCCCCTCATCGGTCAACTTCAACGACATTCCTTTCGTGGGATCGGGTTTGGTTTTTATGATCGATCGAATCCTTTGGACCATCATCCTTGTGATCATATTTCTGATCATTGGCTTTATTTTTAAAGGCTTATTGATCAAAAAAGTCTTAGGTTATAAGAAAAAAGTCTTAGTTGATCGAATTGGAGGAGCTGTTGTTGCTTTGGTTCCTGTTTTCGTCCTTGGATTTGTGATCGCATTGACTTTAAGCGCACCGATCTTCTCTAATGGATCTACTTTATTAAATGCCAGTGTTTTAAGTCCTTTAACGTCTGCGACATCAGGCATCATTTCTGATCTCATCGATAATAATCCTACCTTACAACTGGTCGATAAGATCGCCAGTGGAGAAGCGTTGGGTGAAGAAGATTTCGCAGCCATCGAAGCGACCTTAAAAGACATGGGTTTTCCTGAGGATGTGGTTGATGTCGCCCATAAATTCTTCACCAAAGAAGAGATCACCGAAGCTGATCTAGAGACATTAAAAACCTACGCTGAAGACAATGACATAACCCCTGAACAAGTCAAAGGTTGGATGAAGGATTTAGGCTTCACAGACCAACAAATTGAAGAGTTGATGAATCAGTACCAATAAGCCTAAAACGTCGTTTTAAAGCCTCCTATACCCTGTCAAACAGGGTGTTTTTATGTTATAATAATGGAGTAGTATTCTGAAAGAAGGAGGGCCTTATGATCAAACTTACAAGTCCTTATATTACCCTTGGACAACTGCTAAAATTGACCGAATGGATCGCTTCTGGTGGCGAAGCAAAAGTCGCTGTTAAACGATTAAAAATTAAGATCAACGGTGAAAGTGAAGATCGAAGAGGTCGTAAGATCTATCCTGGTGATACTGTCCTGATTGAAGATAAGAGCTACTCCATCGGTCAATGAAAATACGTTCGTTGACGCTACGCGATTTTAGAAACATCGCTTCTTTGAGTGTTTCTTTTCATGAGTCCATAACTGTCTTAGTAGGAGATAACGCTCAAGGAAAAACCAATCTTCTAGAGTCGATCTATTTCCTATCGACGGGGCGATCTCATCGTGTCAACGATGAACAGATCTGCATCAAAAACGACTGTGAAAGTGCCCTCATCAAAGGGGTCATAGAAGGCTCAAGTCCATTTGAACTAAAAGTGGTTTTACATCCCTTAGGTAAGAGTCTTTACTACCAACAGACCCTCATAAAACGTAGTTCTGATTTTATTGGAAAGATGAATGCGGTCTTGTTTTCTCCCAGTGATATGGAACTCTTTGATGCCTCGCCTAAAGCT
>CAZXTB010000089.1:0-5949 GCA_964643535.1 uncultured Erysipelotrichaceae bacterium
GGATCAAAGTAACTTTAATCTTAATTGGTTCAACAAAGATTTCTTTTTCACAGTGTGCACTGACTATTTTCCCGTTGACCATTAAGCTCGCTTCAAACATTTTCTTTTGATCAGATATTAAGACTGTTTCGCCACTTTTTAGCTTCAATACAGTACCAATTTGAAAAGCAATGTCTTTAGACAATTCGATTGAAGCATTTATTTGTAAATCCTGCGTAACAAAGAATTGATGCATTACTCTAACTTCCCTTCTTTCGCTAAGACAATCAATCGTTGGACCTCATTGGGCTCTAAGACACGATATTCCCCTACTTTAAGGTCTTTGACTTCAATAAACCCAAATCGAGCTCTATGAAGCTTTAAAACACGTAAGCCGAGGGATTCTATCATTCTTTTGATCTGTCTATTCTTCCCTTCAACCAAAGTGATCTTAAAATCAGTTTCTTGTTTTTTTAAATCCTTTTTTATGATTACAACTTCAGTTGGGATGGTCATTACACCCTCTAATTCTATCCCGGTCTCTAATGCATTTATGTCTTGGTTACTTAAGATTCCATTGCATTTAACTTCATATAACTTCTTAAGATGATATCGTGGATGGGTTAACGCATTTGAAAAATCACCATCATTGGTTAGAAGTAAGACGCCAGTAGTATCATAATCCAATCGACCCACAGGGAAAATTCTTTCCGTGGACTCAATCAAATCGATGACTGTGGTTCTACCACGATCATCACTTACCGAGCTTAATACATTCTGTGGCTTATTTAATAGAAAATAAACCTTATTTTCACCAGATAATTTCTTACCTTCATAAGTAACAATACTTCCTTTTGAAACGACAAAACCCATCTCAGTGATGGTTTGTCCATCGACTTGGATCTTACCTTCTTTGATTAGATCTTCAGCTTTTCTTCGTGAAGTAATGCCAGCTTTTGCGATGATCTTCTGTAATCTTTCCATCTTACTCGAACAATTGGCTTTCTTCACTACGATCTTCATAATTTGGGAGATTAGGTAACTCATCTAAGCTCATAAGCTTAAATAGATCTAAGAAAGAGTCTGTAATCGAATATAAAATAGGTTTACCTACAGCTTCAGCTCTACCACTTTCAGTGATCAGTTCCATTGCCTGTAACTTCTTAAGCATCAATTCACAACCAACGCCTCGGATCTCTTCGATTTCTACACGTGTTATTGGTTGTTTATAGGCGATAATGGCCAATGTTTCTAAAGCCGATTGAGACAATTGTCTTGTCTTAGACAAAGTCAAAATACGTTCAACATAGGTTCGAATAAACGGTTTCGTAATGAATTTATATTTATCGTTGAAAACAACCAGTTCCATCCCTCGATCATCATGATGATAATGCATGATCAATTCATCCAAAAGAATCTTCGTTAGATCATTTGGGTAATCGATCGCTAAGGAAAGTTGTTCTAACGTTACCCCATCTTCTCCAAAAATAAAGATAATGCCCTCTAAGATTGATTTATTTGGATTTTCCATAGTGTTCTCCCAATTTGAAGGTGATGCGTTCATCACTGACCGTATCAATACCCAATATTCCTTTTCGTACCAACTCTAAGATGGCAAGAAAACTTACAATAAAAAGATTTAAGGTAGAGGCATCTTCGATGAATTCTTCAAAATCATAGGTTAATTTGTCTCCGTTGATCAACTGAAGAATCTGTAGCATTCTTTCTTCTAAAGAAATCTCGCTTTTCGTAAACTGAACTTGAGATGGATGAGATAAATGAAATCTTGCGATACATTTCTCCATGGCCTTGATCAGTTCATAAACATCCGATTCATAATAGTGATACTTATCATCAATCTCATTGAGATACGTCAAATCGGCTGGTTTATCCATTTGAAGTTGACGTTCATCATAACGAGTCTGTAGACGTTGCGAAATGTCTTTGAATTTCTGATACTCGATCAAACGACGAACGAGTTCATCCTTGGTATCTTTTTCATAGTTTCCAACATCTAAAATTGGATCAGATACAGGTAGACACTTCTTTGACTTGTATTCAATCAAGGTCGCTAATTCTACAAGATATTCACTTGCGATTTCAAGTTGTGTATCTTCTAAAGCGTGGATATATTCAATGTATTGATCGATCAAAACATCTACTTCTAAGTTAAAAAGATCAAGTTTCTTTTCCTTAATCAAATGCAGCATTAAATCTAAAGGACCTTCGAATTGATCCAGATTAACTTGAAAACGTACCATTTTCACCTTCTATAAACGATCATAGATCAAAGGTGCTTTGTCGATTGGTTCTGAGGCGATTTGAAAGGCCCCTTTAAAGTCTGAAATCCAAGTTTCACTTAAAGGTCCATCATGATAAATCGTCGCTATGATGTCCCCTTTTTGAATATAATCTCCCGTTTTACGATTCAAAATGAAACCTACTGCAGGATTTATTCTATCTTCCTTAGTTGCTCTTCCTGCTCCTAAGATCATTGCTAAATGACCTAATTGAGTCGTATGCATCGAATTAACATAACCTTGTTTATCAGAACTTAGATCAGTTTTGAATTTAGAATTCGGTAAAAGATCAGGATTTAAGATCTGATTGGCATCTCCTCCTTGAGCTTTAACCATATCTGCCAATTTCTGTAGAGCCAATCCATTATGTAGTTGAGCCTTTAAAGCTTCTTCAGCTAAAACTAGGCTTTCAAAAACCTTGGCTTGACACAACATAACTGCACCTGCTTTTAAACAAAGCTCTGTTAAATCCTCAGGTCCTTGTCCTTTAAGTGTCATTATGGCTTCTTTGACTTCTAAGGCATTCCCAACCGCATTGCCTAAAGGAACATTCATATCGGTTATCAAAGCCTTAACATCTCTATTCATCATCTTACCAATATCGATCATAGCTTTGGCCAATGTTTTTGCCTGGTCTGGGGTATTCATAAAAGCCCCATCCCCATATTTAACATCCAATAAGATCGTATCTGCCCCAGAAGCTAGTTTTTTAGACATGATCGATGAGGCAATTAAAGGAATTGATGGGACTGTCGCCGTTACATCTCTTAATGCGTATAATTTCTTATCCGCAGGAACTAAATTCCCACTTTGTCCTACAATAGATAATCCAATTGTTTCTACTTGTTTGATAAAATCATCGGTCGATATTGCTACGTTGAAGCCCGTAATCGACTCTAGTTTATCAATCGTTCCGCCAGTGTGTCCTAACCCTCTTCCACTCATTTTAGCGACCTTAGCCCCTAAAGAAGCCACCATAGGCCCCAATACCAAGGATGTTTTATCACCTACACCCCCTGTACTATGTTTATCAACTTTGATCCCACTGATTTTAGATAGATCCAAGACATCTCCACTATTCATCATCGCTAAGGTCAAATGAGCGGTTTCAGGCGCCGTCATCCCTTTAAAAACGATGGCCATCAACAAAGCAGACACCTGATAATCAGGAATCGTTCCATTAACAAATCCATCGATCCAAAACTGGATCTCTTCTTTGTTTAATTCTAAGCCTTCTCTTTTCTTCTCAATGATCTCAAGAAATCTCATGGGTTTCTCCTTGTTTAAGTTCGAATTCTATTCTTGTCTTTATCTCTTGTAATGTAGACTGAGCACTTAGGGTTCCATATTCTTCATAGTGTAGAGGCGTACAATAGGTAAGCTCAATCATATGTCTTCCAAATTTAGTCAGCGATTTAGAATCTCTAATCGCCACAGGTATGATGGCCGTTTTCGAAATATACGCTGCATCCAATTGGGATGGACTAAGAGTCTGATGGTCAGTATCTTCAATAAACAAATGATAATTCTTATGTTTAAGTAGATTTTGACTCATACTTATTAAGAAATCATCTCTAGAATCTCGATTATATCGATATGAATCACTTAATTCTAAATAAGAGTTCATATAAGGTAATCGTTCATGAGCATTCACAAAAAAACTGAAATTAAGTGGATTAGCACTAAGCAATAAGAGACCATCGAATTTACTCTCATGATTTGAGATGAAGGTATACCCATCTTCCAAAGGGATAAGATTGGTATTCTTTACATTAATCTTGACCTTATACATCTTCAAGATTAAGCGAGCCCATTTCTTAGTTAACTCAATACGAACTAAATAAGGATCCTTTAGAGCTTGCCTTCTAGAATACACTATTGAGGGTAACACAAAGATCATTTTAAGAAAAACAAAAAAACGTTTCATCGTTTTATCCTTTTATATGTTTTCTGAGTAAACTCTAAGAAATCTTGTTGAGAACTTAGGATAAACTCTTCTTCATTAAATTCGGGAAAAAAGGTATCGCAAGAATACTCCCCTTTAACTTCGGAAATAATCAACTCCTCGCAATACTTAATCGCGATTTTATATAAACTAGCTCCTCCAATAACAAAAACTATGTCGTCTGAATTTTTCTTTGATTCAAAAAAGTTCAACACATCATCAACAAGTGCAACATTCTCAAAGGGTAAGGAATCTTGATGTGTTACCACGAAATTTTCTCTGCCTGGTAGAGCTTTCCCGATACTTTCAAGTGTCTTACGACCCATAATAACAGAATGACCAAGAGTCAATCTTTTGAATTCTCTTAGATCCTCTTTTATCGACCAAGGCAATTGATTATGGATACCAATTCCTCGATTTTGGTCCATCGCAACAATAATTTTCAGCATTATACACTGACCTTCGCTGGAATGAGTGGATCCGGATCATAGTTTAGAAGTTCAATATCCTCAAATCTAAAGTCCTCAATGTTTTTAATCTCAGGATTCAATTTTAATGTAGGTAAAACCTTTGGGGTTCTCGCCAATTGAGTTTTAACTTGCTCTAAATGATCTAGATAGATATGGACATCACCTAAGGTATGAACAAAGTCCTTGGCTTCATATCCACATACTTGGGCAATCATATGTGTTAATAAGGCATAGGATGCGATATTGAAAGGAACACCCAAGAAGACATCCGCACTACGTTGATACAATTGGCATGATAGATACTTTTTATCTGCCGACACATAAAACTGCATCAATAAATGACATGGAGGTAAAGCCATATCGGTGAGTTCAGCAGGATTCCACGCACTTAATATGTGTCGACGAGAAAATGGGTTGTTTTTTAAACCATCGATTAAAACACTGAGCTGATCTACCCCGTTAAAATTACGCCATTGTTTCCCATAGACAGGACCTAAATCACCATATTTCAACGCAAAATCTTCATCTTGTTTGATCTTACTTATGAATTCATCCATCGTTTCACCTTGATAAGCTAAAGATTTACGATACTTATCATAAGGCCAATCATTCCATATCCTGACTCCGTTTAAAACCAATGGACGAATATTGGTGTTACCTGTTATAAACCAAAGCAATTCATAGGCCACAGATTTAAAATGTACTTTTTTAGTCGTTAAAAGTGGGAATCCATCTCTTAAATCGACTCTAAACTGATAGCCAAATTCAGAAATCGTTCCTGTAGAAGTACGATCTTGGCGTTGCTCGCCGTTATCCAAAATGTGTTGAAGAAGTGAGTGATAAGATTTCATGGGAACCTCTAAACTATTATACGACAAACCAAAGAAAAAGAAACGCTTTACGTTTCTATTTGGTCGTCAAGAAGGATACCTTTTCAGCAATAACTTCGCAGTAATAAAATGGTTTATTCTCTTTGGTATCAAATGCATTGGCTTGTATTCTGCCTTTAATCCCAACCAGAGATCCTACAGCGCATTGTTCTATTGCGCTTTCAGCAATTCCTCTCCATAAGGTGCATTGAATTTGATCGGTTTCATACTCCCCTTGCGAGTTTTTAAAATTACGATCTACTTCAACCAATAACTCAGCCAATTTAATCCCAGCAGCTGTTTCTTTGATTTCTGGGAGTTTAACAACTTTTCCTACAATAACGACTTGATTTAGCATGATTGCCTCCTGCGAAACAGTTTGACAT
>CAZXTB010000090.1:0-5930 GCA_964643535.1 uncultured Erysipelotrichaceae bacterium
CCAGGGAATCCATAGGATCCACCTAAACCTACAATCAGGATAACCGCGATAACTGCTAGGTTCTTAGAAGAGAACATATCGACCTTACGCTGAATCATGATGGCGATCCCTTGAGCACCAATGATCCCAAACAGATAGATACAAGCCCCGTTAATGACCGACGAAGGAATTGAACGAACTAAATTCGTTAATGGGGAAAAGAAGGCAATAAACATCGTGATGATGGCGGCTGCCCCTAAGACCCATACCGAGAAGTTCTTCGTAATGGCCATCGTGGAAAGGTTTTCTCCATAGTTGGTTCCAGCAGGACCCCCAAAGATAGATGAGACGATGTCTCCGATCCCATCCCCAATCAAGTTGATGCCCAGTTTATCAGCGATCTTAACTTCAGGAGCGCCTTTCTTTCTAGCCAAGTCATTGACATAGATGTCCAACTGAAACAGATGAGCTGTAGATTCAGGAATCGTAGCGATCGCAATCGGCATGATGGCGAAGACCGCATTCCAAGCTGAGAAATCAGGAAGTGTAAAATGAGGTGCTTGAATGAGGTTTCCAGCGAAGATCTGTGTCAAATCGACCATCCCTAAGCCAAAACTAACCGCGTATCCAAACAAGATCCCCAATAGAATTGGTAATTGAGCCCATACTCCTTTAAGATAAACGGAGAATAGGATGGTCGCAAACAAGGTAACCAAGGCTGCGATCCAGTTGATGTTGACGACAGCGCCGCCCCCATTAGAAGCCGCATTCGTGATGGCGGTCGATGCTAATGAAATCCCAATGACAATGGCGATTGAGCCAGTGACCGAAGGAGGTAAGACTTTTTCGATGCTAGAAAGACCAAAGCGAGATACGATAATCCCAGCTAAGATCGAAACCAAACCAGACATAATGATCCCAAATTGAGCTGCAGAGATCAAGGCATCAGGCGCAACGACCCCAAACTTAGCTCCGGTGATCCCAACGATGGCTGCAATGTAGGAAAAGCTGGATCCATAATACAGTGGAATCTTTCCTTTGGTTACAAAGATAAAGCATAATGTCGCAAAGCCAGAAGCGAAGATCGTGGTGGAAACGTGGAATCCAGTCAGTAAGGCAACCAATACAGTCGCCGGAAACATAACCAGAATCTGTTGAAGGGCGAAGAGGACCAGCTTCCCTAAGGGAGGTCTCTCATCTGGTAAATAACCATGCACAATGTTTTTCATACTCATTCTCCTTTTTGAGTTGTCGTAGTGGCCTTTTTTTTAAAAAAAAGGGTCCTTTGTATAAAGGACCCCTAGTTTTAGGTTGAAATTGTACCTTATCAAGCTCTCGTCTTGATTTAAAGGACCCATACTGAAATTATTGTAGCACAGGTCTCTGACCTTGTATAGGGTCTAAAGTGAAATCCTTGTGAATCAATGGCTTAGTCCTTAGGCTATATTGAGCTCTTGAGTTTAAAGTGGTATATTAAAGACAGATAGAGATCCATCACAAAAGGCTTCTGCCTAAGAAAGATGTGTTATGAACTCCCTAAGAAAATTCTTCACTTTTAAAATCAAAGATGCCTCAGAGCTTCTGTTTGTCACAGTTTGGGTTTTTGTGATCTGTTCTGTTTTTGGCTATGTGTTTGAAGTTACCGTTAGTTATTTTACCTTAGGATACTCTGAAGGTCATCAAGGCATCTTGTATTTACCAATGACGCCCATCTATGGGTTAGGTTTCTTAATGATGTTGGTCTTGTTGGATCGAATCAGTGACTATAAGCCTTTGACTCAATATCTATTCTGTAGTTTTACAGGAGGTCTATTTGAGGCCATCTGTGGTTTGGTTCAGATTTATTTTTATCATAGTCGATCATGGGATTATTCCAATCTTCCTTTAAACATCTTTGGTTTAACGACGATTCCTTATGCCTTCATATGGGGTCTATTGGGGTTTTCGTTTATTAAGGTATGGCCTTTCTTAAGAAGACATTTGATGAAACTAAAGAATAGAAAAACGATGGTCTTTACGAGAATAGTCTTGGTCTTTTTACTCTGTGATGCGATCTTATCAACGGCCATCTGTATTCGAGCTTCAGAAAGAGCCAATGGGATAGCCGCTCATCATATCCTAGATGAATGGATGGATCTTGTGTTTGATGATGATTTGATCCATGATCAATGGCCTGGGATGAAATTTAAATAAACTAAGATAATTTTGATAGAATAGAAGGGCGAGGTTGTATGGATAAATTAAAAGAGAGAATCCTAAAAGAAGGCATCGTTTTCCAAGGAAACATCATCAAAGTCGATGGCTTTTTAAATCATCAAATCGATGTGGGGCTTTTAAACGAGATAGGTAAGGCTTTTTATGAACGCTTCAAAGAGGTCAAGATCGATAAGATCTTAACCATAGAAGCCTCAGGGATCGCCATAGCGGTCATTACGGCTCAGTACTTTAAAGTGCCTGTGGTTTTTGCGAAAAAAAGTGAGTCTAAATTAACCAGTGATCATCAATGGGTCACCTCGATCCATTCCTATACGAAAGATAAAACGTCTAGAGTACAAGTATCTCAATCTTATCTAAAAGAAAATGAATCTGTTTTGATCATTGATGATTTTCTTGCGAATGGGGAAGCTGCTTTTGGATTGATGGATCTGATTAAACAAGCTAAGGCGCAGGTAGCTGGAATAGGAATCGTCATCGAGAAAGGCTTTCAAGATGGGGGAAAACGATTAAGAGATCAAAAGATTCATCTTGAATCTTTGGCCATCATAGAATCCATGGATGAAAAGGGGATACTTTTTAGATAAAACAGGCCCATATGGGCCAATAGTGATACATAAGGGTCTAAATGTGTTAAAGTATCATGGGCTTTCGCCCAGACATCATCATTGAGTCATAAGGAAAAAATGCAATTTGAACAGTTAAACATCATCGCCCCCATCCAAAGGGCGTTAAAAGAAGAAGGGTATAAAGATCCTACACCGATCCAAGAGAAGGCCATTGGGCCTTTACTAGAAGGCAGAGATCTTTTGGGCACGGCCCAAACAGGCACCGGTAAAACCGCTGCTTTTGCGATCCCTATTCTACAAGGCCTAAGCGGTGCCTTTAAAACCCCTCGTAAGATCCAAGCTTTGATCTTGGCTCCTACTCGAGAATTGGCCATACAGATCCAAGATAGCTTTAAAACCTATGGGAAATATCTTAATTCTAGAACCATCGCCATTTATGGTGGGGTCTCTCAAAGACCTCAGACGGATGAACTCGCACGAGGTGTGGACATCTTGGTTGCGACCCCTGGTCGCTTACTTGATCTTATCAATCAGAAATTCATTCATCTAGAAAACGTGAAGTATTTTGTCTTAGATGAAGCCGATATGATGTTGGATATGGGGATGATTCATGATGTACGTAAGATCATCAGTTTTTTACCTCACGCGCGTCAAACCATGTTTTTCTCTGCGACGATGCCTAAAGAAATTGCGGTATTGGCGCATTCGATCTTAAAGAATCCTGTTAAGGCAGAAGTGACACCTGTTGCCTCTACCGTTGATACGATCAATCAACAGCTTTATTTCGTTGATAAACCAGACAAGATCCATTTGTTGATTCATCTATTAAAATCACTAGATATTGAATCTGTCTTGGTTTTCTCAAGAACCAAACATGGGGCAGATAAGATCGTCAAGGCTTTGATCATCTCAGGCTTACCAGCCTTAGCGATTCATGGGAACAAATCTCAAAACGCAAGACAAGCAGCGCTTAAATCCTTTAAGGATCGTAAGACCAAGATTTTAGTGGCGACAGATATCGCAGCTCGTGGTTTAGACATCGACGAATTGAGTCATGTCTTGATCTATGATCTACCTGAAGTATCCGAAACCTACGTCCATCGTATCGGTCGTACAGGTCGTGCTGGTTTAGGAGGCACTGCCATTTCTTTCTGTGATGAGGAAGAAAGAGGTCTCTTAAGAGACATCGAGAAGCTCATCAACAAGACCATACCGATCATTCATGAACATCCTTTTAGTCCACGAGGTCATCGTGTACGTCCTACAGAACCTGTCTTTAGCGCTAAACCTTCTAACTTTGATCGAAAGAAACACAACGAAAAGGATCCTGCTCGATTCCATAGACAAAAACCTCATCCTGCGCCTACTTCTAAAAAAGAAGGACCAAAACCCAATTATCAAAACGGGAAAAAAGCCAAGTAAAAACGACTTATTATAGTCGTTTTTTTATGATTTGGGATGAAGCTCCATCAGTTCATCGACGAGGATCTTGATGATCTCAGCGGTATTGATTTGATCTTCTGCGTGCATCAACAATAAAGAGAACTCTGTTTTATTCCCACTGGCTTCATAGGAGATGATGCCCATATGGGTCTTGTGGGCTTCCCTTAGAAAAGCATCGCCTTCTTTGAGCATCGCTTTAGCGGAATCAAACTGTTTCATCTTAACCGCATTTAAACCATTTAAGTAAGAGGATTTGGCTGAACCAGCCTGAGTAATGATGTTGAAGCAAACCTGTTCCATATTTTCCATAATAATACCTCACAACCTATTATAACTGATGAAAGGAAATCTTTTTGTTTTACACCTCAAAACCTGTATAATGAATGAAGTCTGGAGCACCTATGGAACATCAAAAGTGTTTAGAAACAGCCATTTTAGCGGGAGAGATCCTGATTAGAAGTGGGGCAGAAACTTATCGCGTCGAAGAAACGATGCGTTATATCTTATCTGCGATTCCCTCTGTGATGAGTGAGGCTTTTGCCTTACCTACAGGGGTCTTCGCCAGTATCTTGGTTGAAAATCAACCCGTCATCACTTTGGTGAAAAGAATTGATAAACGAGGGATCAATTTAAGTTCGATCTCAGAAGTCAATATAATCTCAAGAAATCTTGTTTCTTCAGTGATCACGATGGATGAAGCTTATACTCGTTTATCTCAAATCAAACCTAAAGCTTATTCACGTTTCGTTCATAACTGTAGTATTGCTTTTTTGATTGCGGGTTTCGTAATCCTATTGAATGGAAGTTTATTTGATTCCTTGATCTCGTTGATCAATGGGATCTTTCTGATTCTTGTCTTAGAAGGCGCTCGTAAAATAGAAAGTAATCCTTTTATTTCGACTTTGATTGGGGCTATGGTGATCACCATTGGGGCCATCTTCTTAAAGTCGATCTTTAGTGAGATCGATACCGATGTGATTACGATTGCCTCGATGATGCCTTTGGTTCCAGGAACTGCCATCACCAATGCGATCAGAGATACCCTTCAAGGGGATTATATGTCGGGAAGTGCTAGAGCTTTAGAAGCCGTTGTGATCGCCATATCGATTGCGATAGGGGTCGCTTGTGGCTTAGGATTACTGGGAGGTCTATTATGATCCTTCAAGTACTGGGCGCTATGTTTGGGGTCATATGGGGTTCCATCTATCTAGAAGCCCCTAAGAAACATTTGTTGATGGGGGGTCTTATTGGGGGCTTGGGCTGGTTTGCCTATCTTATCGCATTAAAATCATTCGACTTAAGCTTGTCTACGTTTATCTCAGGTCTCATCATCGCCATCTTATCTCATGGATTTGCGAGAAGGGTAAAGACGCCTGTGACGATGTTTCTTATCCCAGGATTTCTGCCTTTGGTTCCAGGGGTATCCTTATATCACGCAGTCTATGAGTTTATGAAGGGCTCATCCTTAGGCAACACCTATCTCTTAAGTACCTTTCAAGTGGCTGGGATGATTGCCTTAAGTATCTTCGTCGTTGATTCCTTCGTTAAAATACTAGAAAAACAAATCAAGAAATAAAAAAGGATGTCTTACGAGACATCCTATATGTTTATTCTAAGATTAAGGCTGCATGGCTCCAAAGAGAACCAACCAAGCCAAGATCGACTTCGCAGCCAAACTTAGGATGATGTAAGCACGTTCTCCATAGAGATAGTCTTTCCATTTAC
>CAZXTB010000091.1:0-5894 GCA_964643535.1 uncultured Erysipelotrichaceae bacterium
GGTAATACCTTAGTGATGTCGATGCGTTGGTGAATGACGTCGATGTGGTCATCGAAGAGGACGGTGGTAACACGTGCCATTCCGTTTTCTGCTTGTTGTTTGGCTAGAAAGCTATTATAGCCACCTATCGTGTCGCTTTCACGACCTCCCATACTTCCGGAGCGATCGAGTATAAAGACAATATCAGTTGTGTTTTCGTTTTGTTTGGTCATTGTTTTTCCTTTGGTTGTTTAGGCATATAAGGGTAATTTAAGATGGGCATAGAATTCAGTTACGGTTTTTAGTAATGCTGGAGATAGATAGGTCATGATGATTTCATCGTAGAGCTGTTTAGATACTGGCCCATAAAATGCTTCTGCGATCCCACCAGCCATTGCCGCTTGTGTATCACTATCGCCCCCTAAGGAGATGGCCTTACGGATCGCATCTATGACACTGGTGGAATCTAAGAAAGCGATGATTGCGGGAGGAACAGAACCCTGACAGGTCACATCGAAACTGGTCAGTGGTCGAATTTCTTCGATACTATGATTTAGGTCATACCCAAATAGACTAGATAGTTGTTGTCTTATCTGTTCTTTGGTTGCTTTCTTACGAGCCATAAAGATCGCTAAAGCGATGGCTTGGGCTCCTTTTATACCTTCTGGATGATTATGCGTTACTTCTGCGGATCTTGTAGCTTCGGATAGTACTTCTTCTGGGCTATCAAATAACCAGCCTATCGGAGAAACCCTCATGGCTGATCCATTCCCAAAACTATTGTAGGGTTGAGATGATCGATGATGAGCCCATAAATCAAAACTTGAACCATAACCTCGATGAGGATACTTTAAGGTATAGTCCTGATAAGCTTGCGTAAACGAAAGACCACTTAAATACACAGCCATTGTGGCGACCGTTAAGACCGTGTCGTCGGTAAACTTGGTATACTTCGTCGTTAAATCAAAACTTGTACTTTTCGTTGGATAATGTTCATAGGCACTGCCGATGATGTCTCCTAAGAGTGTTCCTATCATTGTTTTGCCCCCTTTTTGTCTACTTGGAGTATATCGCTAAGAAGCTAGGCTTGCTTAGAGTTGTCCAATAAAAAGGACACACTTTGTGTCCAGATTCCTATAATGGTCAAGGTGATTAACTCGTAGCCTATTGTGTTCTAAATATTTTGGCGTGACTCTTATCGAAACTGATCCCGTAAAAAAGTGAAGTTCTTGAGACTACCCCTCGATACGTTTCAATCCCATATTCTAAGATAAGCATCTCATGATCACTTGACCCAAAATTAAGCACGATACACCTAAAGTTATTCTCTTCTATAAACGTTGGGATCACTATGAACTCTTCACCTCTAAAAAGGATCAACGCGCTTAAGGTATTGCTTTGGATCTCATATGAATCATCTTGTCCAATAAGCCCTGAGACTTCTATACTTCCTTCGATCCTAAGGGTCATCTTCTCTTTTGAGGTATAGAAGCTTTCTTCCTTTAGCACATTCCAAACCAAATCGTACTTGGCTGTATAATCATAGGTCGTATTGTAACTTTGTTTTTTGATTAGATAGGTCCACCCATACGTTGAACGTGTTCCTTCTACCGTGACAATGATGTCCATACTCGATAAATCATCTTCTATGGTATAGTCGAAGATAAAGGTTGCTTCACCTGTATTGAGATCTATACTTTGAGAAATTATGTTGATTGAGGAAAAGTCTAAATCAAGATCTTGATGCTTATATAGTTCTTCGTTGATTTGTCGATAGGCTTCTTCTAAAGTGGGCTCACTGGAAGGATCAACACATGAGATAAGCGTCGCTTGACTATCCGTAAGTTCCCATTTAGATCCCCTATAACTCAGATCGAAATTCACGTTGAGCGTACATCGTTTTGTCTCTACTGCCATTTCCCCTTTGATGACCCACGTATCTTTAGTGACCTCATCGATCGTATAGTTTATTTTAGATAAACTAAGATTGGCTTCTTGAGGAATCAAAGACAAGGCATCTTTTCGAATGACTTCATCGTTAAGAAGAACCTTTGTTTGGATAAACATATGAGTTCCTAAGACCCACGTCTTGTCAGTATAGGCATACTTCATCGTTAGGATGCCTTCTATGGTTCCTTGATCTGTGCTTATGGAGGTTTGAGCGGTAATGTCCCATTGAGCTGGGGTAATCTTATCGATCATCGTGGTAAACTCATCGATATGGATGAGATTAAACTCACTTAAAATCGCATTCGCATCGCTTAGAATGGTTTCATCAGATAATGGAAGTATCTCTTCAACCACCACTGGTTTTGAACACGCTGTACTACTAAGTACAATAAACAACAACAGACCCAATTTAAAGATTTTCATAAAACCCTCTAAACAACATTATACAAGACATTTCCTATACAAACTACGCAAAAAAAAGACAGGTTTTATCCTGTCTTAGCTTCTTAGTAGTTTCTTACGTCCATTGAGAAATGGGATTGAGGTTCTCCACATACTGGGCAAGTCTTAGGCGCGTCTGTGCCTTCCACTTGATAACCACAAGCACTGCATTCCCAAACAACGGCTTCGTCTTTCTTATAGACTTTGCCTTCTTTGATGTTTTTTAGAAGATCGTTGTAGCGTTCTTCATGACGTTTTTCGATGAGTAGAACTTGTTCCATCTGGAAAGCGATCTTATTGAAGCCTTCTTCTTTCGCAGTTGCTGCGAATTCTCTATACATGGTTGTCCATTCATAATGTTCACCAGCAGCAGCATCGCTTAGATTGACAGCAGTCGTTGCGACTTCCCCATTGTGTAGGGCTTTGAACCACAAGAATGCATGTTCTTGTTCATTACGGGCTGTTTCTAAGAAGAGTTCTTCCAGTTGTTTGTAGCCTTCATGACGAGCTTTAGCGGCATAATAGGTATACTTATTACGAGCCATTGATTCTCCAGCGAAAGCAGCTTCTAAATTCTTTTCAGTTTTTGAACCTTTTAATTCCATTGGGTTTCTCCTTGTTTTCTACCTTTATTATACCTTAAAAAAAACGTGAAGATTATGATTAAATGTATACTTCATCATGATGCGAGCTAGTGATAGACGAGTTCTTTTCTCGTTGAATCCACATAGACACCATAGTGAACATTGTTTACGACTTGTCCATTCGAGAAGTAAATCGTTCTAGTCCCACCTATTTGAATGTAGACCCCTGCCACTTCTGGTGTAATATTGCCTGAGGAATCACGTTTAAAGAAGACTTTGAAATCAGAGATGCTTGTATTCGATGCGTTGAATCCAGGCTGATCAACATAAGCGTAGTAGGTATTCCAGAATTTAGCGATGAATACGTTGTTTGAGGCTGTTCCAGTATAGGTCGCTGAACTCCACGATAATGAACCATTGGTAGCATTGGTTTGTGGCATACGATTTTCATCTTCCATCCAAATGGCTGTAAAATCTTCAAATGCACTAAAGATCTCTCCAACTGTATTACTTAAGGCTTGAGTGGTAAGTACAATGTTGTATGAATGATCTATACATAACCAAGTCTGTTTGCTTAGATCCCATTTGAAAGCATAGTTGTCTTGTAAAGGCACGATCAATTCATCAAGTAGATCCGCATCGATGAGGCTCTGCATCCGAGCAGTATCTGTTGTAAGACCATCAAAAACATCGTCTTCTGTGATGCTTTCATTAAGACGATAAATCAAGGTAATGGAGTTCAATAAGCTTACGTTACTCAGATCGACTGAAGTCTTTGCGCCCTCGGTATAATTCGAGATAGTAGGTATTGTGATCATTGCTAAAACTGACAATATTGCAATAACGACAATAAGTTCAAGGAGAGTAAACCCTTTATTATTTCCCTTTTTCATGAGATCTCCAATTGTTTTCAACAAGTTACATCATTAAAAATGCTAAATATTATGTTAATCATCGATTAAAAACGAACTTCTTTCTAAACCTATTTTAACACATTATGTAGTTTTAAAACGACATGTTGGTTAAGGCTTCTGTATAAAAAAAGGCGACTTCAATTGATGTCGCCTTTGTTATGATAGGCATTATAGATCTCATGTTTATTTAATCCAATCTCTTTAGCGACCTGTTTAATGGCTTCAGAAGCACTGATGCCTCCTTCGACATAGGCATTGATTCTCTCGTTGATTTCGGCCAAGTCTACCACTTCTGGCTTCTCTTCACGCTGACCTTCTACCACTAAGACGATCTCACCTTTAAGTTCCTCTTCGATGTCTCCAAGTTCACTTAAGGTTCCACGTAGAAATTCTTCAAACTTTTTCGTAATTTCTCGTGCGATAACGGCTTTACGATCACCTAAGATGGGAATCAGTTTCGCTATGGTCTTTTGGATTCGATGAGGAGCTTCATAGAAGATCAAAGTATAAGGATAAGCTTTGAGTTGATTAACAGTTTGATTGAAATCCTTATCCGTATTAGGTAAGAATCCATAGAAGATAAAAGGCTGAGTTACTAAACCTGAGGCCACTAAGGCATTAAGAACCGCACTAGAACCTGAAATCGGGATCACATTAAATCCCGCATCGATGACTTCTTGAACCACAATATAACCTGGATCTGAAATCAAAGGATAACCCGCATCAGATACCAAAGCCACATCCTGCCCACTCTCAAGCAACTTAACGATTCCACTCGCGGATTCTTTCTCATTATAGGCATGGTGAGAGATCACCTTGGTTTCTATCCCAAAATGTTTAAGCAAAACCGAAGTCGTTCTTGTATCTTCACACGCGATCACTGAGACCTGTTTTAAAACCTCAATGGCTCGAGGCGTCATCTCATTTAGATTCCCAATCGGTGTAGCGACCAGATATAAACTGGTCAAATCATTTTGAAAGCTTTTCTGGCGTTTCATTTGGATCTCGTTTGATATAGTCTTTGAAAGCTTCATCGAAACCTAAGAATAAGGATTCTTCTCTACTTTCAAGCTTACATTGCTTGGTCAATAGATTCATCGAAGAGACTCTGTATTTCTTCCCATTATAATCGATCAATTCATTTTGTTTAGGACAGTCCTTCTTCATGCATTTGTAGTTTTCGTCTTCATACTTTAAACAGCACATCAGTTTACCACATTGACCTGATAACTTCTGAATGTTTAAGGCAAGGTTTTGATTCTTCGCCATATTAATGGAGACCACATCAAAATCATTGAGATATCGTGAACAGCAAGTTTCCATTCCACAAGTCCCAATTCCACCTACGATCTTCGCTTTATCACGAGGTCCTATTTGTCTTAGTTCGATACGACAATGAAGATGACTCGCCAATTCTTTTAAGAGCTCTCTAAAATCGACTCTTTCATCTGCCACATAGACGATGATGATCTTCGATTTATCCAAGGTATACTCCGCTGAAATCAACTGCATGTTTAAATCGAGATGTTTAACATCTTTTTCGCATACTTTTAATGCTTCTTTCGCAGCGGACTGATTGTTCACATGATGATCTTGATCCAATTGAGAAGCTTTTCTTATGATGGGTTTTAGTTCAGAGTGGATATTGACGTTTTCGGTTAAGTGAAATTCACTGACGACTCCGCCTAATTCTAAACCTCTCGCTGTTTCTACAACGACCTTATCTTCGATTTGATAAGTATTTTCGTTGGTTCCGAAAGTATAAGCTTTCTTATTGCCTTCGAAACGGATGGAATACACGTATTTATAGACCTGACTTTGTTCAGTCATGATTGGCCTCCTTCAGTTTATAGAGCACAGAATCAATCAAGAGTGCCAAATTGGCATTTGAATTGATCTTGTCCTCAGCATCATTAAACAAATTAAACGCCGTCATGGGATCCATGATGGGCCTTATAAACGTCATTCTATTCTTCCATACTGGAGAATGTATCTCCGTCTTAAACATCAGATCTTTAAAGAAAAG
>CAZXTB010000092.1:0-5890 GCA_964643535.1 uncultured Erysipelotrichaceae bacterium
CCTCATCGTAAAAGCGAAAAAGCCTAACGGCTTTTTTTATACTTTCTTAGTGAGATTTCTAAAACGAAGAACACTTAGAATAAATAACAACACGATGCTTCCACTGATACTGATCATCATTTCAGTAGGACTAAGGATATGTCCAAGGATCTTTAAATCGATTCCTTGAAAATAACGATAATCTAAGACAACACTTTCAGGGGCTCCTTTAAAGACATCGATCATGATGTCTCTTAAGAAAATTTGACGTAAGATACTGGCTCCTTGAGACACAGGCAAGCTGTTGAAGACATTTTGAATCACTTTAGGCATAATCCCCATAGGCATATAAGCGCCTGTCACAAAGCCTATAAAGGTTCCTACCATCGTATTGGCTACCCCATAGGTATTGGGAGAGTGAATGAATGAGGCCAATAAGAGCGCCATTAAACTAGAAGACATGATGAGTAAGATGATGATACCTAAAGCCGATAAGATCTGATCTATACCTAGATAAGATCCTCCTTTAAACTTTATGATGAAGATACTTAAGACAAACATCAAAAGAGAAATCACCAAAGCGATGATGATCGTTGAGATCACATAAGATAGAATCAATTGAGTTCTTGAGATCGGAGAAACCATAAAGTCAGATAGACTTTCATCTTTCGAATCATCGACGAAACGTCCCATATTACCTAAAGACAAAGTCACTGTAGAAACCGCTATGACCCCAGGAAGCATCCACCCATAAACCAAGGCATCTATTCCCTTTATTGAATCTCCCACTTGAGCTTTAATGTTGGCGACGTTGATGTCGGCGAGAAACAAGACATAGAGCCCAAGAATAATAATGACCGATAAGAAACTAAAGAAAACCAAGGCTTTATCTCGATAAAAAAGTTTTAGATTACGTATGGTTAAAGCTTTGATGGCGTTCATTGGATATCCTCTCTGATGACTTTTCCTGTTAAAGCTAGAAAAACAGTATCCATGGTTCCTTCTAGGACTTCAAAATGATCATAGACCTCTTTTAGTTCAGACAATAAACCTAAGGCTGCTTTTGAGTGAGGGATCACCAATTCATACCCTTCAGAGGTATTCGTAAATGGAAATCCATACAAGGATAAACGATTAGAAAGATCAGATGAGGCTTTCAAGCGCAATAAGGTAGGAGCGTATTTTAAACGTAAATTAGTAGGTGTATCAAGTTCTAAGATCTTTCCATGATCTAGGATACAGACCCGATCACATAGGGCTGCTTCTTCCATATAATGGGTCGTTAAAAAGATCGTCATCTTATGTTTTTCTCTAAGCTCATCGATATAGGTCCAGATACTATGACGGGTCTGAGGATCTAAACCGGTGGTAGGTTCATCTAGAAATAAGATCTTAGGATGATTAACCAACGCTCTAGCGATCTCAGCCCTTCTACGTTGACCTCCTGAGAGTTTACCGTAAGGTCGATGAAGGAACTCACTTAAAGACAATTGCTTGGTAAGGTCTTCTATACGCTTCTTAGTGACCTCTTGAGATAGCCCATAAAAAGAAGCTCTTGTCTTGAGATTTTCTTCTACCGTTAATAGATTATCTAGAAATGATTTTTGGAAAACGACACCTAATTCATGTCTAATCTTTTCATCCTCTTTGCCCAATTGATATCCATTGATGAGGACTTCTCCTTGGTCAGCACTCAAAAGAGTACACAAAACATTAATCGTAGTTGATTTCCCTGCCCCATTGGGACCTAAGAAAGCAAAAAGCTCTCCTTCCTTGACCTCAAGTGAAAGGTCATTAACCGCTAAAAGAGATCCATAAGACTTAGATAAATGAGAAAGTTGAATGATGGGTTTCATAGAGTTATTCTATTATCACTTACTCATAAAAGTCAATCCCTGTTTAAAACTAGATCCTAAAATTCTAGTTTTATTTATATATACCCTATTAAAAACAATTAACTTTGTGAAAGAAAGGATGATAATAAAAAACCCGTCTTTTTATAGACGGGTTGAATTCAATTAATTCTTAATCGATTTGCGAGTCATTAGGAATAAGGCAAGTCCTAAAACAGATAAGAGGAATGCTTGATTTTCAGCTTGGCCAGTATTAGGAAGTTCATTAGGATTTGTATATTGAATCCCATAGGTCGAGAACTTATCCGTTGTGAAGGTCAAGGTGAAGTTGGTCGCATTGTAGGTTCCATTCAACACATCAACGACACCATCATGAACACGAATCATTTTGAAATTCGTCATGGTTCTGAGGTCTTCAGGAACAATCAAGGTAATGGTAATCGGTTTCAACAAGGTGGTGATTTCTGAATCAACTTCACCATCCAGCAATTTATACATGGATAGATCCAAATAGAAGATTCCTACATCGCTGTGATTGGCTAATCCAGCCACATAAGCATTGACAAGAGCGCTATCCGCTTCAGGCACATTGTCCAAAACAACAACGTTGATGTTCAATTCTAAGGTAACATCATATCCAGCCATTAAATCATCATAAGCATCGATGACTCCGCCTGGAATCACTACGATTGGCTTGTCTGGTAGTGTGCTTAGAACTTCTTCTTCTAGTACTGCATTTTCAATGTTTTCAATCGTTTTAGGTTCCAGTAAAGGATAGAGATAATCTGCGATGGCATTCGCAAGCGCATCCAAATCAATTTCTCCACCTAAATCAATATATTTACCAAGTTCATTTCCAGTAACAATCGCATCATGCATTGTTTGTGAGGCATTCAATCCTACACCAATATAGTTGACGCCATCTGCCTTCAAAGCAGCTACAAAGTCAGATACAATCAATGAGGTATCATTGGTGTCTTCTAAGTTGATATATACAGGATAAGATCCTTCAGTCCAATTGATGGTTCCAACATTATCTTGAGCTTTAGAAACAACTTTAATAGAGGTTCCCATCTTTAGATTTTCGTAGACAAACCAGGATAGTTCACTACAACCATGATCAGCATAAGTAACGATTGGACCAAACTGATTTCCAACAGGGCTTAATTCATAATTATCAACTGACAACACATCATTGTCTTTAATCGTTACGAAATTTTCTACGATATCAATTTGAATGTAATGCTGAGAAGATTCAGTATCTTTTTCTCCTTGATAAATACTAGTAACGCCATCCAAATCTTCCATTGCACTAGATTCTTCATCGTGGAAGGCTGCGATATTAACATCTGTTAGCTCATACAGAAAGGTATCATCTTCTCCAAAAATAACAGAATAACCACTCATTGTATCATCGCTGGTGTCAGCGGTATCTTGATCATTTACTTTAATGCTAAACAAGAATCCTCCGCCTTCCATACTGTGATAACTAACATTTGACTCATCCAAATCAAATTTGAAATGTTTGTCAGAAGCAGTATCATCAACAGAAAGCATGAAGTCCTTAAACGCTGGTTCACCATAACCATAGAAAGCTACAGAGCCGTCATCATGAACGATGATGTGTGGATCATTGGTAAAATCTACTGGGTTATCCCCATCAGGATTCGAATCTGGTGCAGGATAATGTCCAGGAACTTTACCCCCATAATAGGTTGGCAAGAAATAGATAGAAACTTCATTACCATTTGCATCGGTAAAATCTAAATAACCATCTTCATCATAAAAACCATAATTATCATCATAGGTCAATGAAGCAAAGAAACCTGAAGCTAAAACATAGGTTTTATAGGCTGGGAAAACAGTTTTATGATAATCTTCATTGGCAAGATCGTACCAACCAGTATAAGCGGTTCCCGTTGCCCCGTCATACCACATCTCTTCGACATAATCGAAACCAAGGTCGTCATAAAGAGGATCAGCTTCTATTGCGGTAATCGCGTCATCTTCTAAATCATCGAACCAAGCCCAAATACTCATTGTAGATAATTTGCTTGATAAATCTGTTTTTAAACTTGTTAAGGTCTTAAATGGGATAACTGGATAGCCCTCTCCATCATAATACGAGATTGACAATACCATTGTTGTATAGTCAAACTCTACATCATTAGCGTACATAACATCAGCATCATAACCAGTTACATGAGATGCTAAGAAAGGTTCATAGACATCATCATACATATCCGTAATTAAACCTAATTCATCCCACCAACCAGAATGATCATAAACCGTCCAATTTGCAGGGTCTGTTACACTGAAATCAGTATCGATCGATCCTGCATAACTTACATCAATCTTTGATGCTCCAACGCCTTTTGCCTTTAGAGCAGCGACTAACTTAGCCATAAATTCAGAATCGTTGATTTCCGTGTTTCCAACATTAACCTTGATCTCAGCTAATGGTAGATACTTTGCTGGATAATCCTCAGTTGCTGCAGCTACCCTAACTGGAGTGGCGAACAAGAAAAGAGTCACTAACGCTAAAAAGCCAGTTATAAATTTCTTCATATCAATTCTCCTTAGCTCAAGTATATCATTTTACTAAATATTTTCAATATTTTGTTATATATTTATCTAGTATTATTATATTTTGCGTTTTATTTAATAATTCTATCACAATGTTTACAGAAATTTAGTCTGTTTGTTAGTTCTTTATATCCAATTTTAGTACTTAATACGGGCATTATTAAGGTCTTAGTTATTTTTATGTTCTTTATGTAGATTGATTTGATAAAATATATACATCAAATCAGTACTATTGATCTTATTAAATGGAGCTCTATGAAAAAATACCTACGTTTATCACTCGTGATGGTTTATACTTTTATCGCAATCTATTTTATTTTTGCCTTTGGAAAGAATCCCTTGTTTCATTTTTCGTTTTTCTCGTCTAGTTTTATCAATGCCCAAATTAACCTACAGCTAAGTACCATCTTGATTTCTTTATCTACAGTGTTGTTTCTACTTATTGTGGCTAGAAAAACCCAACTTAAATACTTAAACATCAATCATCTCAAAGGTTCTATGGGTCCAGTTAAATTACTTGGGATCCCAGAAGGATCGTCGTGGACTCAAAGCGGGTTCATCATAGGAGGGATGATTTCTTTAGGTACTGCCCTTGTTGTATATTTTCAAGTCAATGGTCAAAGTTTAACATTTAGATTATTCCCAGATGTTCCATTGGTTTTAATCCTGGCCTTAATGAATTCTTTCACGGAAGAGATCATATTCAGATACTCTTATGTGACCATCGTCGACAATGAAGGATTCTCTCCTAAGTTAGCTCTCTTTTTAGGATCAGTTGTTTTTGGCACAGTTCATTATTTCGGGATGGCGCCTAAAGGATTCATCGGGGCTTTAATGGCTGCTTTCTTAGGTTGGTTCTTAACGAAATCCATCTTAGAAACAAAGGGTTTCTTCTGGGCTTGGTTCATTCACTTCCTTCAAGATGTGGTCATCTTAATGTTGTTCTTTAGCGCTTACTAAGCAAAGTGAGGATTATTTATGAATCCATTAAAAACATATGCAAACATCATCTCGAATTTAATCTTCGGGAAAGACGCCAAACGATCAGAGAAGCTACTAGGTTTGATTTCAAGCTTGGTTATTCCCTCATTTTTATTATTCTTGATTCTTGAAGAAAAGGTTCATTGGTCAACCATACAAATTCTGATCGCACTAGAAATGGGACTAGACTTAGGAGGAGGCATGGTCATCAATATGATGGACTCCTGTAGAAACTTTTACCATTCACCCATTCTTAAAGAAGAACCCTGGATCGCACGAACTTTAAAGAGACCTTTTCTATTCACATCCCTACATATCTATCCCATCTTAGTTTATGGTTTTTTTGATCCTACAAACTTAATCTATGGATTCTTATGGTATGGCATTCTATTGATTTCTGCCCTACTGATCCTAAAAAGTCCTAAGTTCATACATAGACCTTTATCGATTCTTATTGTTCTTCTCGTAATCATGATCAACAGCTTCATGAT
>CAZXTB010000093.1:0-5592 GCA_964643535.1 uncultured Erysipelotrichaceae bacterium
TTTAAAATTACCTTGTTTATTATAACATAATTTATACAAGTGATAAGTTGTGATTAGTAAAAAACTAGGACTCCTTCACTTGTGGTAAAATACTCCCGAGGAGATTTTTAATGAACAAACTAAGCGTCTTATTTATAGTATTAATTTTAACCTTAAGCGGGTGTACCTCCAGTGACACTTCCAAATACAGTTGTTCCTCAGTCGATGGGACATCTTATTATAAATGTGTGGTGGTTTTAACCGAAATTGGAGCCAGTATGAATGGTAACGAGATCTCAGTAAGCTTTACAGGCTATGTGAAGAAGAAAAGTAGTTTTGATGGTTACGTTGATTTAGTACGATCTGAGTACATTAGACTAAATCATATTTTTGATAAATACAACGATGTTCAAGGAGTCAATAACCTTAAGACGATCAATGACAACGCAGGTATTGCACCTGTTGAAGTCGATCAAACTTTGATCGATTTATTGTTGATATCTAAAGAGTGGCAAACAAAATCCCTAGGTACTTTCGATGCTTCCTTAGGGGCTGTGTTAAAAATATGGCATAACTATCGTGAAGAAGGTCAAAGTCTAAATGAAGGTGGCGATTTAGCGCCAATACCATCCTTGGTCGAACTACAAGCTGCAGCTCAATATGTGGGTTGGGACTACGTTCAAATCGATGATACCGCCAATACGGTTTACCTTACTAATGTTCAAGCTTCACTTGATTTAGGGGGGATCGCTAAAGGTTATACGACGGATCTAGTCGCTGCGAAATTAAAAGAAGCTGGTTTAGAAAGCGGACTCTTATCCTTTGGAGGAAGCAGTTCTGTTATGATTGGATCTAAACCCAATAAACTCAATTGGAATGTAGGCATAAGAGCCCCGATTAGAGGCAATCCTTATGTAGAACTCGATTATGTTTATCTACCCAGTTCATTTGCCTTATCTAGTTCTGGAGATGATCAAAACTATTTCCAAGGACTCGATGGGGATTATTATCATCACCTCGTCGATCCAAAAACCTTATTTCCTGTAGATAATGGTTGTCATTCCGTAACGATCTTTACCACTGAAACCGCAACGATCGCTGAAGCTCTCTCTAAAACCTTATATATTCTACCCTTTGAAGAAGCCTACGCTTATCTAACGCAATACAATCTTGATCATCCTGATCATACGCTCTATGCGATATGGATCTTCGATTATCAAATGGCCCCTGCAGGGTTTGATTCCGTTGATTTCTTAACCGGAACAGCCAGTGGATCTACAAATCCAAGCGATGCGCCTTATACCTTAGTTTATAGTAGTAATCTAAAAGGCAAAACCTTAAAATACAACTAGGACCGCAAGGTCCTTTTTTATTGACGAGGCAAAGTAATGATAAACAAGGCTCCGTCTTTATTCTCAGCAGAGATCTTACCATCTAACATCTCAAGAGATGTTTTAGCGATGGCCAAGCCTAAACCAAAATTACCTTTTGGACCCTTATAGAAACGATCGAATAGATGAGGTATATCTTTTTGAGCTAGACCTTCCCCATCGTCTTTGATTGAGATTTTTACCTCGTTTTGATTTCCGCTTAAAGTTACTGTGACTTTAGAAGAAGCGTACTTTATCGCATTGGTCAATACATTATAAACAGCTCTAAACAAGAGATCATCATCGACTTTAATCAATAAGGGGTCTTGTGGACTATCTAATTCTATTTGTTTCTTTTCCATTAAGGCATAGCCATTGGCTCTTTGAATATAGTCTTTCATAGAATCACAAAGATTAACCACCTGCATATCCGAAGTGTAGTTTCCCGACTCTATCCTAGACAAGGTCAAAAGCTCATCGACCAAACGATTAAGACGATGAGATTCCTTACTGATCAAGTCTGCGATCTCCTTTGTTTCACTAAAAACGCCATTGGATAGACCTTCCGCATACCCCTGGATTGACATCAAAGGTGTCCTCAACTCATGAGAGGCATTTTGAAGAAAAGAGCGCTGAACCTCTTGGCTAGCCTGAAGTTTCTTAGACATGGTATTGAGCCCTGTTATTAAGGCGTTGACTTCACTACAATCACTGTCATCTAGAACAATACCATATTCTCCAAGAGCCACTTTATGGGTTGCCTTAGCCGCGTTTACAAGAGGAGCAGATATTTTTTTAGATAAGGATAAGGTAATCCCTATCGCGATGATCGTAGAAACAATCAAGACCATCACCAAAACAAAATTCATGAATCGAATCAAGGCATCCGAAGAAGCAGCCGAGGCAATAAAGAAGACACGATAATCTCTTAGTGCCCCATCCACACTTTGTGATATAAACATATAACTCTTTCCACCATTGATGAATCGAGTCAGCTGTTCATCATTGCCTGATTTTAGATAAGCTCTTCTAATCAAGGCATCATTTAGAAAGCTATCCTCATAGCTTTGAGGAAATATGACTTTTCCTGACTCATTAACGATGACCATTTCTGTATTCATCGAATATTTTGAAACTCTTAATGCGGCTTGAATAAGAGATAAGCGTTGGATGTTTTCTGAGCTGATCACTGAGCCTGATTCAACCAACTCTTTTTCCAGGATCGCCTCAGAAAGTGACTTGATGTTTAAAACGACATTCTTTAGTTCATTGGAGGTGGCTTGATTGACGAAATAACGGGCTGAAACATTAAAAATAATCATGATCAAAATCGGTACGATGATAAATAGACTTATGATGGGTCGAGATATTTTACTGCTTAGTGTTCTCATGTGTTTACCTTCTTACTGAGTTTAAACCCATATCCCCATACGGATTCTATTAAGACATCACTGAGGAGTAGTTTCTTTCTCAAGCGTTTCATAATATCATCTGTGGCTCTGGTATCTGCCTCAAAATCAAAATTCCAGACATTCTTAAGAAGCTCCGCTCTAGAGACTGCCCGATCAGAATGTTGAAGGAGATAGGTAAGCAGTGAAAATTCAGTTGGGGTTAAAACCAAAGGAGTCTCTTTGACCAATACACTTCGTTGAGCGGTATTGATAAAAATATCTTCATAGGATAATATTTCCTGCTGATGAGGTTTTTGATCCAATTGGACACGTCTAAATAGAGCCTTGACTCTGGCTACCAATTCTACTGGTGAAAAGGGTTTAACCAAATAATCATCGCTTCCCATTGTGATCCCTGTAATACGATCAAGTTCAGAATCTCGTGCAGAAACTATGATGATAGGGACATTAAAACGTTCGCGTAATCTCATACATATCGTTAACCCATCTGTTTTAGGCATCATCAAATCTAAAATGACCATATCACAAGGGTGTTTCATAAACGTGTTTAGTAAATCTTCCCCATTCTCAAAGTCTAAGACTTCATAGCCTTCATTCTTTAGAAATGAACTGATGATGAATCGAATGTTTGCTTCATCATCCGCAATATAGATAAGTTGTTTCATACGATTGTTTTCCTTCCTTACTATAAAAGCATAATCCATGCTAAAAAGAAACAACTGCCACAGTTTTGCCCTAGTTTTTCTGATGATTTTCATCTTTTATTGTTTTAGAATGGGTTCATAAGGAGAACGGTATGAAAAGAAAAAGCATCGCTATAGGATTAAGCCTCTTACTGCTATCTGGTTGTAGACTGATCAAAAAAGAAGATCCTAAACCAGATCAAGCTCAAAGTAACTTAGTCGAAGATCTTACCCAAATCATAAATGATCTGGATGGATTTGAAAAAACACAGGATGACATCGAAGATGTCTCATTATTGGATAATTAAGGAGAAACCATGAAAAAAATTACCCTATCATTATTAAGCATCACACTATTCTTACTCGTAGGAGCACTCAGTGTTTCTGCATTAGGAGAATCTAACAATCCACTAAGAGCCGACGCTCATGCGAAAGTTGTCGAACTAAGAGAAAACAGACTAGAGAATAAACTCATTTGGGCATCCAACGTTGAACTAAGAACCCAAATCAAATTAAAACTGATTGAAATCAAAAACAGTGAAACCGTACTTGAGGAAAGTCTTAAAACTCAACTACAAAGCTTAAGTACAGACTTAAAAGCCAAATACGCCGCTCTAAAAGATACCAAAGGTGATATACAAGCTTTATCTACAGGGATCAAAGCCTTGATAGAAGCTAAAGATTGGGCTACATTAAAGACCACCTATGAAGCCATCATCTACATCCAACTCACACGAAATGGCTTACTAAATGAGATCAATGATCTATTGACTCAAATCAACAGTTTACTTCCATAAAGACTAAAGGACCTTACGGTCCTTTTAGTTTATATTTTACCCAACAACTTAAACATATTCTTCTTATAGACTTCTACACCTGGTTGATTGAAAGGATTGACATTCAACATATAAACGCTCATTCCACAAGCTGTAAAGAACCATTGGGCCATATATCCAAAGGATTTGGCTGAGAAATCATCAAGGGTTAAAATCATATTAGGAATCCCTGCTTCATCGTGATGAGCGATCAAGGTTCCTTTCATCGCAGCGAGATTGACTTCGCTTAAGGTCTTACCTGATAAATAATTCATAGAATCTAAGTTATCTGTATCTTCAGGGAAGGTCATATCCAACATAGGTTTTTTAACCAAGAGTAGGGTTTCAAACAAGATCTTCTTGCCTTCTTGAACGAATTGACCCATCGAATGAAGATCTGTAGAGAAATTAACCGAGGCAGGAAATAATCCTTTGTTTTCTTTGCCTTCAGATTCCCCAAACAACTGTTTCCACCATTCGGCGACCATCGCCATTTGACTTTCATAAGAGACAAGCAATTCTACGCTTTTGCCTTCTTTTTCAAGCAATCTTCTCATCACCGCATATTGATAGGCAGTATTGGTTTCTAGATCATCGCTCATACAATCATTGGCGGCTTGTTTAGCACCTTCTATCATCGCATCGATATCGATTCCCGCAGCTGTGATGGGGAGTAAACCTACTGAAGTCAAAACAGAATAACGACCTCCAATATCATCAGGAATTGTAAGTGTCGCATAACCTTCTTTATCCGCGAAGGTCTTTAAAGTGCCTCTCGCTTTATCTGTGGTCGCAATGATGCGCTTTTTCGCTTCTTCTTTCCCGTATTTAGTTTCTAGGAATTGTTTCAACAATCTAAAAGCCATGGCTGTTTCTGTCGTAGTTCCACTTTTTGAGATGGCATTGACATAAACGCTCTTGTCTTTGATTCGATCTAAAGCCTGTACGATATAAGTCGATGAGAAAGTATTGCCTAAGAAAACGATGTCTAGTTTTCTTGAAGGATAAAGTCCTTGGATCATCTCAAGGGCTGCGCGGGTTCCTAAGTAAGATCCCCCAATCCCACAAACAACCAAGACTTCTGCTTTTTCTTGGATGGTCTTGGCCAAAGCTTTGACCTTATTGAATTCTTCTTTATCATAGTCAAATGGCCAAGTGCTCCATCCTAAATAATCAGAGCCTGTGCCTGTTTTGGATTGGATTTTTTGGTTTTTTGGCGCGGAACCTTATTCTTTCTTCCATCCCTCGGATTTGAGACCGTTTTCTATGCATTCGAGAACATTCCGTCAGATTCGCTGCATCGACTTGTAGACGGCGTTGTGCGTGCGTTCCG
>CAZXTB010000093.1:5602-5888 GCA_964643535.1 uncultured Erysipelotrichaceae bacterium
GCTCATGGTTTCTCCTTTTTTGCCGCTTGGATCCAAATTGGCAAGGCTTGCGCTAAGGTAGAAAACCCCAGTGTATCCCCTTGTTTTTCACGGCTTGGTTTAGGACGAGACTTGCGTGGGGTATCGTGAATGGCTTTATAAGAAAGTCTCACTTGATGGGTTTTCTCATCGATGTCGAGGACTTTTACTTTGACCACATCTTTTACCTTAACGAAAAGACTGATGTCTTTCACATAGGCTTCCGAGAGTTCGGAGATGTGAATTAAACCAGTGGTTTCCGTATCCA
>CAZXTB010000094.1:0-5314 GCA_964643535.1 uncultured Erysipelotrichaceae bacterium
TTTATTGAGGGCTACTATATTGTTTATGATTTGAGAATACTCAGAGATAAAGATGCTTTCTGTGATTTCTATTTTAAGTTGAGAAGGAAAAATCTTAGTCTCTTCGATGGTTTTCGTTATGTCTTCTATCAAATGAGCATAGCTCATATGATGAACGGAATAATTGACTGAAATCGAATCAAGATAAATCCCAAGATCATTGCATTTCTTGATAAGCTTAGCTGTCTTTCTCGTCACCAATTTCCCAATCAAAATGATGAGGCCAGTTTCTTCGGCTAATGGGATGAATTCAGAAGGATTGATGACCCCAAGCTGTTGATCAGTGAGTCTTAATAAAGCTTCTGCTTTTGTATAGGATCCATCTTTTATCGAATAGATGGGTTGAATTGAAATCGTAAAGAGATCTTGATCCACAGCTTTCTTTATGATTTCAATAACTTGAGATCGACGTTTCATCTCATCTAGTGATCTAGAAGAAGATTGAATAAAGTTCTCTTTTGGATCTTGTTTAATCTTAGAGATCAAATACTCTAAAATCGCCAAAGCATTTACACTCGATTTAATGTGCTCAGGATATTGAGCAAACACAAACTTCGCTCTAATGGTGGTTGAAGTTTCACCTACGGTAAAACTTTTCCCAAAACGATCTCTAATTTCTTTGAGTTTAAGCAAAGCAGTATTACTATCTTCTTTGAGAATCAATAAGAAAGTATCCCCAGAGTATCTATAAACAGAGCTTCGGTTGTTGATGCTGACCAAATAATCTGAGATCAGTCTTAGGATTCCATCCCCAAAAGCTTGACCATATAGTCCATTAATGGTTCTAAAATCACTCAATGAGATCAGAATCAATTGTGTATCATTATGTTGTTTATCTAAAAGTTTGATTTGTTGTTCGCCAGCTGCTCTATTAAGTAGATTCGTTAAACGATCTGTCATCATTTCCATATTTTGGATGTAAAGATATAGAATCAGGATAAACAAAACTGAAGCAGTACCACTTAATACCTGACTTGGGAATAAATATTGTATCCCTAAAAAAACCAAGTAAACTACGATATAACTAATAATAACCGATGCCAATTGTGGACTTAACACTTTTCGATAGCGTATCGAGAAACCAAAGATCAACAGCATGTAGAAGATCGCTATCCCAAAAATCAAAACTTCTCCAGGATTAGCGACATAACCCGTCGCATTTGAGATGACAAACATAAAATGATTGAAGGGATTCACAAGGACAGTGAGATCATAAATTAGTTTTGGGATATATCCTATCCACATGATCCTTGTTATTAAACGATCATTATTTTCGAAAATAATCGTACAGATATAATAGAAAAATAGAACTGGAACGATAGGATACGTCATAAAGAAAACAGTATGTATAAACATATTTATTGGGTCTGAAACCAAATGAGGATGAGTCGAAACCATGACGGTCGCAATCGATAAGATCAATAAAGCGAAAACAAGACTAACCATCGAAATGAAAAGTCGATTACGTCGATTAGGTACCAATCGATAACGTATCGAATAAATCAATATTACCAATAAAAATAAGGCTGAAATGATTTCAGGTGAATAGTTCCAAGTCATGATTTTCTTTCGTAATGGTTAACTTGAGTATAACATAGTTCATAGTACTTATGTTTACACCATTTATTCTTCCTGAAATGATTTATTTTTCTTCGACGATGGGGCACATGGTGCAAGTATAAGTGATCCCATACTTCGCATAGAGATCTTGAAACATGATGGTCATCACTTTAAACATTCTTACGTAGATCTGTCGATCATAGCGCGTAATAAAAGCCGCTCTATCTTGCATACGCATAAACACAGCTCTTGGTTCTTTATACATGACATACATGCGAATGTCATCATAGATAAAAGATCGATCGAATTTCGTAAATGTAGGATCTGTATCCGCAAAGCGCTCATCCGCAAAAGCCATAAGGCCGATAACGAAGTCCCCCATGACTTGTTTATATTGATCAGGATTATCATATTCATGCCCAAACATATCGATGCGTTTTTCAACAGAATAATCACGACTGATCATTTCTTTATAGATGGGTTTTAAAAAGAGATAGATGTCTAAGAATTGAGCGTTGATTTCTTCTTCTGGTATGGGCTCTGCCAAATAATAGAGGATCCCATAATGATCATAGAGGTCGATCAAATCGATTTCTTCCCCATTGATGGTGACACTTTCTAAACGCTTATTGACATAGTCAAAAGGATTGGTGATGACAAAGATCTCTCTCGTCGTCAAGCCTTTCATTTCTACTACGACATCATCGGGTTCTTCAACAATCACTGGGTCTTTCTTAAAGAAAGTGTTGTAGGCCCAAACAGATCCGATCGCCAAAGCGATCACCAAGATGATCAAAAGGAATACTCTAAAGATTTTTAGTTTGCGTATTCTTCCGCGAGGTTGGATATAAGACATGTTCCTATTATAGGGTATATGGCTTCTTCTTTCAATGAAACCCAACTAAAAAAGCAGCTAAGCTGCTTAAGGTTTATGACTATGTTGATCAAAACGATGCCCGATAACGGTTTCACCTTGAGGCACATCTCTTACGACGACGGCATTGGCACCAATCTTAACATCGCTTCCTACGGTAATGGCACCTAAGATCGAAGCCCCTGCCCCAACCATCACGCGATCACCTATCGTAGGATGACGTTTAACAGGATCTAAATTGACCCCACCTAAGGTTACCATATGATATAAGGTACAATCATCCCCGATTTCAGAGGTTTCACCGATGACGATGCCCATCCCATGATCGATAAACAAACGTTTTCCGATTTTAGCTCCAGGATGAATCTCTATCCCTGTTAAGAATCGATTGAGTTGAGAAATCGCTCGTGCGATGAAATAAGCATGGATCTTGTAGAAGAAATGGGCTAAACGATGAAGGATCACCGCATGATAACCTGGGTATAAAAGGATAACTTCTAGAAGGCTTTTTGCGGCTGGATCTCTTCGTTTAATGGATCTGGCGGTCTCAAACATATTAATCCACCATTAAGGTTTCAACCAACCAACTGAAGTCTTCACTGTCGATTTCTTCAATACGACCTTGATCGGCCATTTGATTGAAGACAGGATTGATGGGGAGTTGAGCGATGACGGGTAGATTGTATTTTTGGGCAAGCTCTTGGATCTTGCTTACCCCAAAAGGCGTGTGTCGTTTACCACATTCATCACAATCCATAAAACTCATGTTTTCGATGATGCCTAAGATTGGGACATTCATCTTTTGAGCCATTTCAATGGCTTTAGAAACAATCATGGAAACTAAATCCTGAGGCGTGGTAATGATGATGATCCCATCGATCGGTAAGGATTGAAAAACGGTAAGCGGGATATCACCTGTTCCAGGAGGCATATCTACCACCATCAAATCAAGTTCACCCCAAATGACATCCGTATAGAATTGTTTAACAGCGTTGGTTATCAAAGCCCCACGCCATAAGATAGGTGTTGTTTCTGTTTCCACCAACATATTACTCGTAATGACTTTTAAACCACTGGCCGTCTCAAAAGGTAAAATGCCTTGATCACTTCCTGAAGCTTGAATATGGATGTTAAACAATTGACCCATCGAAGGCCCCACAATGTCCCCATCGATCAAGCCAGTATGGAAACCTGCTTTCTGAGCGTGACTCGCTAAAAGTGCCGCAACGGTTGATTTCCCAACCCCACCTTTACCACTGACAATCGCAAACATTTTTTTAATCTTTGTACCCTTTTTAGGATGAGCCTTAAAAGGATTGAATTTAGGATCTAAGTTTTGATTTTCTGACATGAGTATTGAGTCTGTTGATAGGATACAGACAGGTCCTTTCTGTGAATGCTTTCTTATTATACGCTTAGTGAATAAAAATGTGTATTGAAACAATTTATCAAATGATAAACGTTACGCTTTATAAAAAACTTCATCATAGATGAAGTTTTAGGATGTCTTTAACTTGTTGTTCATTGAGCTCAACGGGATTATTATCCATTCTACCTAAGGTGAAAGATAAATGAGCCAAGTCTTCTAGATCACTTTCTTTTACCCCATAATCAGAGAGTTTCATCGAGACGATCCCTGTCGATAAGGTATTGATCCATTGAGTGACTTGTTCAGGATTGTTGATGTTGAAGGCTTCATAAACACTTTCTGGATTGGCTAAGGTTGCTAGATTGATTCTTAAGAGATCTCCTAAAGTTAAGGCACAAGCCAAGCCATGGTCCATTTTAAACTTCAAAGTCAAAGGATAAGAGATGGAATGACAGGCGGTGGTCTTTGTATTGCTAAACGCCATGGCGCCTAATAAAGAGCCCACCATCATCTTTTTGCGAGCCTCAAGATCGTTTAGATCAGAGAGGACTTTTGGTAGATTTCTTACGATCAAACGTATGGCTTGTAAGGCTAAGACTTGAACACTAGGGCTCGTACTTTTGGCCCAATAGGCTTCAGTAGCTTGAGTCAAAGCATCTAATCCAGTCGACAAAGTCAACTTCAAAGGCATACTTAAGGTAAATTCACTGACGATGTAGGCCTCATCAAAGGCCAAGTTAGGAGTCTCTATCGAGAGTTTCGCTTGATGATCTGTGTCCCATATGGTAGCCCATCGCGTAAGTTCACTTCCAGTGCCTGCGGTTGTAGGTACCGCAATTAAAAACGGACGATGAGCTTGTTTAAGATAGCTCTTATCGAGAATGATCTTTAGGATGGCCTCATCTGAGTCATCTTTCTGCTTTATCCCATACAGCGCTGCTGTACTTTTCGCTAAATCGAGACTGCTTCCTCCACCAATGGCGATAATGAGATCCATTTCAGATCCTTTTAATAAACGATGGGTCTTGGCTAAATCATGATAATCAGGATTGGAGGGGATACTCTTGATCCAAATCAGTTCACCCTCTTTAGACAGGGTTTCAATCATAAAACTTAGATCTAAACGTTTCGCTGCCGACTCGCTTAAAAACAGGGCTATTTTATGTCCTTTTGATTTTAAGATCATGGTTTCTATGAATCCTTTAGGATCCATAAAGTGTAGATGAGTAGGTAACGTTAAAGGGTTCATTTTAAAATTCTTCAGGGATTAAAGTCAAAATCTCCTTGATCGACATACACAGATCATCGGCTTCTTTCGCACGATGCGTCGACAAGATCGTCTCCGCCACATGTTTCATGGCTGGGAAACCACTACGGGTAAACTGATTCGCATAGATGACGACATTGACGCCACGCGCAGCGAATTCTTCTTCTGTGACACTGTTGAAAGAAGTTGGAACGACGACCAAAGG
>CAZXTB010000094.1:5324-5864 GCA_964643535.1 uncultured Erysipelotrichaceae bacterium
TCTGAATTTATCACAGAATTCAAAAATTTCTGAAGGATCTTTCTTACGAGAATGGATCATGATCCCATGAGCCCCAGCTTTGGTGAAAGCAAACGCTCTCTCTAAGGCATCTTCCATGCCTTTATCAAGAATCAAACTTTCAATTCGGGCAATCAAAAGGAAATCATTTGATTTTAAAGCTGCCCTACCTGCTTTTAACTTCGCTGAGAAGTTTTCGATGGAGTCTTGAGTTTGTTCAACATCGGTCCCAAACAAAGAGTTCTTTTTAAGACCTGTCTTATCTTCGATGATGACGGCTGAGACTCCCATTCTTTCCATCGTACGGATGTTGTAAACGAAGTGCTCTGTTTGACCTCCAGTATCCCCATCGACGATGATGGGCTTGGTGGTCACATCCATGATCTCATCGAGGGTTCTAAAACGAGTACTCATATCGAGTAGTTCAATATCAGGTTTACCTTTAGAGGTAGAGTCGCATAAGGATGAACTCCACATCCCATCAAATTGATGGGTCTTACCTTCTTCAGTGACGATGGTTTT
>CAZXTB010000095.1:0-2578 GCA_964643535.1 uncultured Erysipelotrichaceae bacterium
AAGTATGGTTTAAAACGAGGTCAAGAATAATCTTAATGCCTCTTAAATGAGCTTGCTTGATCAGATCTTTAGCGTCTTGAAGCGATCCAAACAAAGGATCTACATCATAAAAGTCACTTACGTCATAACCATTATCATCCATCGGTGATTTATAGAAAGGACCAATCCAAAGTAGATTGACGCCTAAATCTTTGATGTAGTCTAGTTTAGCGATGATGCCTTTTAGATCGCCTACCCCATCTCCATTACTATCATAGAAAGATCTGGGGTAGATCTGATAACCTACTGAATTCTTCCACCATGTTTTATCCATATTGTTCCTCTCTTAATAAAAGTGAGCGTCTTACGACGCTCACTTAAATTGTTTTGTCTAAGCGACTTACGGAGCTACGTTAGCAGCAGCAAGTGCAGCATCAGATACTGTAACCAAATCAGCGATGGCTTGGTCAATCGTTTTGGTGCCGTCCCAGATAGCGATCTGGCAGTCATTCAAGAAGGATTGGTAATAAGCAGCGCCCATGGCAGTCTGATTTTTGTTCAAAGGCAATGTTCCGGTAAATTCGGAAGCACTGTATAAGAAGCCCTTCATCATTTGTTCTTGGACTCCACCAGCAGTAAGTGTAGGAACCAAAGCGGATCCTTCAACGAGTGACGGTGGGTAAGCTGTGCTATCAACCATGCCTTGGAATCCATCTTGTGAATAGATCAGTCTGGCTAATTCGTGAGCAGCACTTTGGAATTCTGTGTAACCATTGATAGCGATACCTTTCGTTTTAACGAAAGTAGCTTGGTGTTCGCCCTTATAAGTAGGCAAAGCGGATACGATGAAATCTGAACCAGTGCTTGTTTCAGCGCCAGCCAAATTCATCCAAGTACCTAATAAGCCGAAAGGAGCGGTTTCACTATTGATAACGCCGTCCCAATTCCAACCCATACCAGCACCAGCAGTTAATGTTTCTGTGCCATCTTCAGCGATGTCTACAGAAATGAAAGCAGCTTTAGCGTCTTCTGTAAATTGGAAGCCAGCTTTGAATTCAGGATCATCATAACCAGGATCCAATGGGCCATTCTTGAACAACTGCCAACCAGCAGATGACAAGTGGTGGAAATCGGACCATTGATTATTCAAGGTCAATGGGAATACAACTTTAATTGGGTTTCCTTTATAAACAGGACGATCGCCAGTGTTCCAAGAAGCGGACAAGGTGAAGATTTCTTCCCAAGTATCGAATGCATCAGGCAAGTTGTCTTTGTCGGCATCAGCAGTGCTAAGACCTAAAGTTTCCAACATTGTCTTATTCCAAACGAAGGCCATTCCATCATATAGCATAGGCGCATAAACAGTAACTTCGCCTGTATTGCCAGTATTATAGTAGGTTTCTACTGAGTTGGCCATTACGAGGTCAGCAAGTACTTTATCAAAAGGCAATAAGTGTTGAGCATTTCTGGTAACTTCACCATCAATCGCCATAAACACGTCAGGATATTCTCCTAATTGAACAGCTAAACGGTCAGTTGAACTTTGGCTTCCGTCATTAACGAAAGTTACAGCACCAACAGCTTCAGGATGCGCAGCATCCCACATAGCAACAATAGCAGCTCCCCAGTCATTGTTATCAACGCTAACAATGATTGCTGCATCAGCTTCAACGGCGTATTGTTCTAGTTTTTCGTCGTAGCAAGCGATGGTTCCGTCCAAATCAGCAACCTTACATGTTTTCAATGTACGGCCACAAGCGGTCAATGAACCGATGATCATGGCGGAGAGCAATGCAAAACTTAATAGTTTCTTCATTTTTCCTCCTAAATTGTCTCCTAATGGAGCATATTCAATTTATCACATAACTTTCACAATGTAAACGATTACACTCAAAGTTTTTTTTTTTTTTTTGCTCTTTTTAAACATCTTTTTAGCGAAATCGCTTTTATTGCTTGATTCTGATGAAGGATCTATACAACAAAAGGAAGCGCATTGTTAGAACGATGGGGAAAATGACCACCGCCATCCCTGGATTGTACATTCCCACAAAGGCACTTAATAAGGCCGGCGAGAACATCATCTGGACATTGATCGCAACACTTTCCATAAAACCAAGATTCTTCTTCGACTTCCAACCAAAACCCATATAAAGGGCAGCACTTAAGACCAATACATAGATGAGGTTTTGAAAGAACAATAAGAGATACTGTCTCATCATATTCGCCGAGAGTTCACTTAAGACGATGTCTTTAACGATGATGTTGAGGACTTCTGGATCTTTGACCATTTGATCATATAAAGCACTGAAGCTGGTTGAACCTATGTTCTCATAGGATCCACTCACCATGATGACCGATTGAGCGTTGGTGATGATCACGCGATCCGCTAAGACAACGATCTCCTTGGCTTTGTATTCGTCATGGGAACTTGGCATTAGATAAATCGTATAGCCATTGCTTATCCAAGTGCTGTTGGAGTTGACACAAGATACAGAAACATCGAGTTCACACTCCCCTTTATCAAACACTTCCAAGATCGCAGGTTTTAATCCTGTGTTGTTCTCGAAGAGACCTTCTACGCTTAAACTAAAGTATCCTA
>CAZXTB010000095.1:2588-5841 GCA_964643535.1 uncultured Erysipelotrichaceae bacterium
AATCAGAAAAAAAAGGGGGATAAGCACAAGAACCCCTGTTTTTTTATAGTCGATCAGTTTCTTTTGACTGTATAAAGTCGTTATCCATTGAGTCATTTTAGCCTTTTTCTGCTCCTGATGTTAAACCATACACCATATACTTCTGCATGAAGAACTGTACGACCATAACTGGAATCGCAATCAGCAAGGCTCCAGCCATAAAGGTCAACGGATTATAGAACATGGTATTGAATGGGTCTGTCGTACGATACAACCACACTGCAACCGTCATTTGGTCTCTGGCTGGTAACATTACGTTTTGTAGCATAAAGTCCAACCAAGGGGCCATAAAGGCGCTTACAGCGATGAAACCAATGATGGGTACGATCAGAGGGAATAAGATCTTAACAAGGATCTGTAGATTACTAGCCCCATCGATGGCAGCTGCTTCATCTAAAGACTTAGGAATATTTCTCATGAAACCTCTAACCAAGAAGGTATTGTAAGGTATAGAACCTGCTGTATAAATCAAAGCCAGATACATAGGTTGATTTAACCAACCAAATTGTCTAAAGATCAAAAATAAAGCAATCATTCCCATAAACGATGGGAACATTTGTAGAACCATCATCGTCAATAGAAGTTTCTTCTTCCCGATAAAATTCAATCGAGCGAAGACGAAGCCTGTAATGACCCCAAAAGTAACAACCCCAATCGTATTGACAACAGCAATCGATAGCGTTCTTAAGAAAGCCCCAGGATAATCTGCCATCGTTTGAGAAGAAGTCGACATATAGGTAAATAAATATTCAAAGTGTTCTAGTGAGAATTTTGATGGATCTGGAATCAAAGGAACTCCACTTAGTAGGATTCCTTTTGAGAAAGCTGCAACGACCATCCATGCGATTGGAACCAAGACCACTGTTACTCCGCCAAGCAACCAAATATAAGCTGCCGTTGTTGCGAGAACTTTTTTAAGTATACGCATTAATCGTCCTCCCATAGTCCTTTAGATTTGGACAAATTGTAGACAGAAATGAATCCGATGAACAGGAAGATGAGGATTGAATAAACCGCAGCGATGTTATAAAGCTGGGCATTGTTATTAAAGGATAATTTATAAATCCATGAAATCAAGATATCTGTTTGACCAGGAACCCCACCACTCACATACATCGAAGTAGGAATCTGTGCTGTAGGCCAACCAGGTCCTCCTCCGGTTAAGAAGTAAATGGCTCCAAAGTTATTGAAGTTAAACGTAAAGGTCATAACGATGGCAGGTAATGTAGCTCTGATGATCAAAGGCAAGGTAATTCTTCTAAAGCTCTGCCAAGCAGTAGCTCCATCGATGGCAGCCGCTTCATAGAGATCTTTAGGTAAGGTCGTCAAGACCCCAGTGATCAACATCATAAAGTAAGGTGCACCTAACCATAGATTTACCATCAAAATGACAGCTTTGGCTAAGTTTCCGTTTTCAGGAATAATAAACCAATAGATAGGATCCCCTACCACGCCTTGTAAACCAACCGCATGGAGGAAATTAGAAACAGGTCCCATGATCTTCAACGCCACCAGTAATTGATTGGCTAAACCATTTAGATCAAAGACATTTCTAAAAACCATCAAACTGATCATCGAAGGTATCGCCCAAGGAACAATCAGTAAGGTTCTCCAAAACTTTTTAGCTTTGACATATCTTGATTCAATGACCAAGGCATTGATCATTCCCATAACGTAGCAAGTAAAGCTCGCCATAATCGCATAAAGGAAAGTCCAAGCGATAACCGACAAGAAGATTTTTACCCAACCCGCATCACTGGCAATCTTCGCAAAGGTCTCAAATCCCTTCCACTTAATCAAATCCAAAGGAACCTTAACCGCATTGGTGTAATTGGTGAAAGCCAAAAGGAAGGAGAATAAGAATGGGATTACGATGAAGAACAACACCATAACCAAGGTAGGTAATAAAATGATAAACGGAAACATCTCAACCCAGATGCGTTTAATATATTGTTTTCCGCTTTCGATTTTACCAGACTTAAGAATGGTTATTTTTGATGTAAAGGCATCACGAATACTGGTGATCCATACTCCAACATACAAGGAGAATAAAACCAAAGCGATCAAACCATTACCCAATAAGGTAACCGAATTATCCGCAGATAGCCAAGGTATAACTTTATTGTAGGCGGATACCAAATTACCGCGATACATGGTTTGAGCTGTAACTTTACCTAAGGTAATTAAGCCCCACAATCCACGTGAGAATATGCCCCCATAATCTCGAATGATATAGAGTGGATCCCCTGGATAGGTTTGCAATTCAGAGAAGAGATAAATATATCCACCTGTCGCAAATTCCACTAAAATAAACAAGATGAACACTCCAAAGAAAACAGCTGCTTTAATCTTTTGCTTGTTTCTTAACTGACCCAGTCCAGGAACGAACACAGAAAGCAAGCCAGATTTTAAAGCATCTGGGTTAGCTTTGATGTTAGCGAATGACGCTTTGATTCGGTCCATTATCGTTCTTTTCTTCATACACCCTCCTATTAAACTCTATTATGACTTTTTTTATTTAAAACTTCAAGCAAAATAGTAAGCGTTTACACGCCGCTTCTTTTATCTAAAATTGACATTTTTTCAGTAGCGTTTACAATATCAATGAGGTTACTCATGAACAAAGCTGCTTTTACCCACTCCATCGCTTCTCCTTGGTGTTTTCCCATTTCGAAAACACAAATTCAGATTAAACTAAGAACAGACAAAGACATTACCCATGTTTCTTTAACTTATGGAGATCCTCATCAAGGTAGAATAACCAATGGGGTTTGGGCTTGGGCAGGACATATTGAACCCATGATCTGTAGTGGCCATGGTGAACATCACCTCTATTGGACACTGATCATTACGCCTCCTCAAGGCCGATTAAAATACAATTTCACCATTTCAGATCCTTATGAGACCGTCATTTTTGGGGAACGTTGTATTTTAGGACCACTCGATGAAGTCGATAATTTCAATTACTTCTTTTATCCTTACCTTCATGAACAACCCATCTATAGTGCCCCTGAGTGGGTCAAAGATACCGTATGGTATCAAATCTTTCCGGACCGATTCAACAGTGTCCCTTCTAAAAAACTTTGGCCATTAGGATCTGTCACCAATGCGACCCATTATGGAGGCAATCTTTCAGGCATCATCGATAAGTTGCCTTATCTGTCTGATCTAGGAATAAGTGGTCTTTATCTAACCCCTATCTTTGAATCTCCTT
>CAZXTB010000096.1:0-5833 GCA_964643535.1 uncultured Erysipelotrichaceae bacterium
AGACCTACAAGAAGCCCAACACATCCATGAACTACCAAAACAATGGATTACCAGCGTCAATCTCGATTATGGTCAAAAAGGAGTTGCGGGAGATCTTCCTGGATTCTATTCTGGTCCAACAGAATATCATCTTTCTAAAAATAAGAACTATACCTATAGCTTTAGTATAAAAGTGAATTGATTAAAAAAGCCCGCAAGGGCTTTAAATTTCGGAGGATTGTTTTAGAATACGATTTCTTTTTTTCTCATATAGTCGCTTATCTGCCGCAACCAGTACTTTTTCAAATTTTTCTTCTTCATTCAATTGGGTAATCCCAAAACTAGCAGATATTGAGATTAAATCTTTCTCAAAGAGTATCTTGAGTTCACATAAGGTCTTATCTAAACGATCTACTAAAGTTTGAGCCTCACTTAGTTTGGTATTGGGCATAAGAATAACGAATTCATCGCCTCCAAAACGAGCTAAGACATCGAAATCTCGGATCTGTTTAGATAGAAAGAGCGCAACTTCTTTTAAAACAAAATCTCCAGCGATATGTCCATAACTATCATTTATGTTTTTAAAATCATCGATGTCGATCATCACAAGGGTAAGGAAAGTATTAAAACGTTTGGCTCTTAAGAATTCAGTGGTTCCTAGACGTTCAAAATGTTGACGATTATAGATACCCGTAAGCCCATCTTTTTGAGCCAACTCACGCATCATTTGACCTTCGATCTTGTCTGTCACATCGACACAGCTTCCTATATAGCCTTCAAACACATTGGTGTCTGAAAAGACAGCTGCCCCACGATCATTGATCCAACGATAGATTCCATCATGTCGCTTAAGTCGATACTCCATCTCAAAATCAGTTTGAGCAGCGAAATTATCCAAGTAGATTTTTAAACAACGATCAAAGTCTTCAGGATGGATGCCTGTAGCCCAACCATTCCCAATTTCCTCAGTCATGGTTTTACCAGTAAATTTTAACCAAGTCCCATTAAAATAATTACATAGAGCATCTGTTCCTGCTCTCCAAATCATGTTGGGTGAAGACTCTACGATAATCTGATACTCACTTGGACTTAGTTTCATCAGTTCTCCTTATTAAGAGCTATTTAAAATAAATAAATACGAGTGTATTCATTATATCATCGTTGACCCCTTACGTCTATGAAAATGATAAGGATGTTGATTGCTCGACGAGAGAAAAAATCAAAAATCAAACAAACGGATGTGTATAATAGAATCGTGACTAGATTTAAAAGGAGATCTCTATGGAACTTAAAATTATTCCTGCCTATGATCAATGTGATGAAGTAAGAGAACTCTTTCTAGAGTATCAAAAGAGTCTAGGGATCGATCTATGTTTTCAAAACATCGATGAAGAGTTATCCTCTTTACCAGGTAAATACGCTCAACCTGATGGAAGACTTTTTTTGATGACCGTCAATCATGAAGTCGCTGGTTGTATTGCTTTGCGTCGCTTTGATGATACTCGTTGTGAAATGAAAAGATTGTATATAAGACCTCAATTCAGAGGTCTTCATTGTGGAAACCTTTTGGTAGAAAAGCTCATAGAAGAAGCTAAAATCATCGGTTATCAAGAGATGGTTCTAGATACATTATCCAGCCTAGAAAGTGCAGTAGCACTATATCGAAAGTTTGGTTTTCTTGAAGTGAACCCTTATTATGAGAATCCTCTTCAAGATGTCTTGTATTTTAAACTCAAATTATAGATACAAAAGTTTCATCAAACTCACACGCGAGTGAGGTAGATAAAGTTAAAACGCTTCTATATACTGATATCAGGAGACTTTATGAAAAAAGCGATTTATTCCTTCATCATTGTCCTGATTTCATTTTCCATCATGAATGTGGGTTTTAATCTTGAGCAAGAACCTTTATTGATCAATGGGGTCTATATCCTACAGATTGTCATTCCTGCCTTTGCATTTATGCTTACGAACTTATTTGTGCTTCTTTTTGATAAAGAAAAAGATCTCAAGATCATCATAGGAACAAGTTTAATCATCTGTTTAATCGCAGATCTTGTTACTTTCGGTTACTTTAGTTTTGGACTAGAAGTATTCCCTAATGGCTTAGGAATTCTAATCTTGAGCTGTATCGCCATCATTGTGGCTTTCCTCTCAGTTCTAAGTTTAAGGCTCTATAGAACCATAAGATCTCATTCTAAACATCCCCATGGGAAATTGACCTAAAGCACATAAAAAAATCAGCTGATTAGAGCTGATTTTTACTTATGATTTTCGCTAGGAACGATACAGATAAATTTGAAGACCTCATTGCCTACATTTCTAAACTGATGAAGTTCATTACTTGGGATGTAAGCATAAGATCCAGCTTCGACTTTATTTTCAAGCCCATTTAGAAATAAGACACCTGAACCTTCAAGGATATAATTGATATGTGGCCAATCATGAGCGTGTTTTGGGGTATGACCTCCAACTTCAAGTTCGAAGACACGCATTACATGATTCCATCCTTCATTACTGCCTACCAAAACTTTCACTGACGCATCTTTTGCGTCTGGATGTAGTACAGGTTTACCTGTTGTTTCTTTGATTTGACCTAGCATAGTGTTTCCTTTTAGCTCAGTATTGAGCAAATAATCAGCACAATAAGTATATCATGAGGCACTTTATTTATTGAGATAATTGCCTTGTTTTCACCAAATCCGCTACTAATCCATTCACACTTGAAATGAGTGTTTTGGGATCCAGTTCCATTTGTAAACCAATTCGGCCTGCCGATACGATGACGCTATCAAGAGCTAGTATTTTCTCATCAAAATAGGTTGGGAAAAGTTTCTTCATCCCGACAGGACTACATCCTCCTCGAACATAACCTGAAATAGAAAGTAATGACGCCACTGGTATCATCTCTAAATTCTTCTCATCGAGAACGATGGCTGCCTTTTTTAAGTCAACTTCATCTGCCCCATTGATGATTAAAACGATAACTCGTTTAGAAGCACCCACAACAATCAAGGTCTTATAGACCAAGTCCATGGATTGTTGAATCCTTTTAGAAACCTCTATGGCATCTAAAGCAATCCCATCTGAATCATAGGAATGTAAAGAATAGGCAATCTTAGCTTTATCTAGGATTCTTAAGGCATTCGTTTTTTCCATCGTTTACCATCCTTTCATCCTGTCTTCCACTAAAAAAGAAGGTCTTACCTTCTTCATTATAAATCATTATCTTCCTAAACAACTTAACTTATGGGTCTATAGAAAGGATCTTGAGGATCAAAGTAAATATGTTTAAGCTCATACTTAGCGAATCTTACCGTTAAGACATATTGAAGTATCAATAAGATAAATCCCCCAAAGATGACTAACCCAAGCACCATAGACTCAGTAACCGTAAATCCAAGTTGAAACATCCCTTGTAGATTGATGGCAGTATCCAGTGGATCTTTAAGTGCGATCCAAGCAGAAATTAAACAGATCCCAAACAGAATCAACGTGGTGATCTTCGCAGTAGATTGAATCAGTTTATCCATTTGTGTTTTATTAAGTCCTTTATATAGACCTACCCTAGCCATAAATCGTCCAGCTAAGATGCCTAGTCCAATATTAAAGAGTGGTACTCCCATAAAGAAACCCAAGACCATGATGGAATAAAAGACATAAACACCAATAAGAACCCCACTAGATAAGGTCTCTAAAGATCTTAACCATGGCTTCAATACCAACACATCGATTAAGATCCCAAAACCCATCCCTGCCAGTGCGATAGAAAAAATCTCTTGGTTGTCTTTTAAACCAATGCTTGACCACCAACCCAAAAGAAAAAACAGTGTAGGGACTACCCCCCAAAAGATAATTTTATATAAGATCATTTCTAAACGATTGATCATTTCTTAAAAACCTTTCTCATCATAAAGACTCCTTCTCTTTCTTCTAAACATTCAAAACCTTTTTCTAGATACATCTTAGGGGATCCTCGATAGGCCTTTTCTGGTGAACTGGGATTCTCAAATGGAAATCCCATCAGCGCATCATAGCCTTCGTTTTCATAAGCAAGAAGACTAGCGTCTAATAATTGACGTGCGATGCCTTGATTTCTAAACTGAGGATGAATAACGAAACATACAATACAGGCTGTTTGCGGTAGAATTATGGGTAAGTTAATGAATTCTTTTAGTTTAGGATAAGATTTTATGTTGTTGACGTTGACCCAGCCTACACATTGATCCTCATAAAAAGCCAAGAAGCCTTTCATAGATCCATTCTGTATCGCAGAAAGAGCGTCTTTTTTATTGTCTTCAGAAGATCGAAGTTGCCACTGTTTATCTGTACAATCTTGATGATAGAATCGACAGAAACAACCTGCCCAATCAGGAGCGTGATGAAAATCCATCTTTTCAAGATAGTCGATGTACGTTAATGCAAGATCTGAACTTAAAGGTTTTATCGTAATGTTCATCATGATTTCTTTATCCTGAATTCTTCACTTTTAGTATACAAGATTTTATCCTCATCTCACATCACTTCGCTTATCCAGCTTAGGATATCCTTTTTCTCTTGATCACTGATCCAATGTCCATGAGGAACTGAATTGAAGGTCACCAGGGGTGAGCGATCTTTAAAGAAAGCCTCATTGGCTTTACCTACTGCCTGTGAAAACATTTGATCTGTTTGACCATGGGCAATGTAGATCGATAAAGATTCTAGATCTTTGATTTCTCCAGAAGATATATGTTGAGGAATGTAGCCATGTAGAGCGATGATTCCTTTGAGTTGAGAGCCCATTCTAATCGCTAAACTCATGGATAAGATGCCTCCTTGACTAAAACCCGCAAAAAACTGTCTACTTTTATCGATGGGATAAAGTTCTTGAGCTTGAGTTGTAAACTCCATCAATTCATTTATGATCGATTCAAAAGAATCGATCACAGGATAGCCTATTCGTAAGACATCAAAATAAGCATAGCCAGATCCTCTTTGAAGAGGTCCACGGATGGCGATTAAGATGGCTTGTTCTTTCAAATCTTCAAATAGATTAAAAATATCCTCTTCATCACTTCCCATTCCATGTAAAAGATAAAGAACAGGATACAGCTGTTGAGGGTCAAGCTTTTTGGGTAGAGATACTTTGGTAAAGAGTTTCATGTTTGTTTTCCTATGACCATTGTAAAGATAAGATTTATGATTCGCTAACCTTATGCTCTTTTGAAGAAAAAATAGGCACACATAATTTTCCATATTATTTCGCTTTACATTGTCTTGTAATAGGACTATATTGTTTAAGTGTCTTAATCATTAACCTGCTTAACGACCTGAAGGAGACTTATGGATGAACTAAAACAAGAGCGCTATCATGACTTCATGGAAAAGTATATGAATCTACAGCGCATCATGCGTCGTAATGCCAAAGACAAACAGAAATGTAATGCTTGGCTATTGGTGGCCATCCATTCGATCAATTCAGGACAAGCCGTCATGATCTCACAGATCAGTACCAAACTTGAAATCAGTAATGCAGCAACCACACAGATGGTAGACACACTAGAGCTTCAAGGTTTCGTTGAACGAAGTTATGATGAACATGATCGTAGGATCACGCTAGTCAAACTAACTGATAACGGAAAATCTGCTTTAAAGTTTGCATTTACGCAAACGTCATTATTCTTGGATGGATTGTTTGAGTTCTTGGGAGAAGAAGATACCCAAAACTTAATGAGGCTCATCGATAAGATGCTTGAGTATACGATGAGTACAATGAATATGTCTCAAGAAAAGAAATAAAGGAAAACACCATGATCAGATTAAGTAAGTATATTAAACCGTTTATCTTCATGCTCCTGTTATCAATTGGGCT
>CAZXTB010000097.1:0-5803 GCA_964643535.1 uncultured Erysipelotrichaceae bacterium
GGTATTTCCCAACATCGTGTTGGTACAGTTTTCGCAATAGACATGGTTGGGGGTCTTAAAAGGATTCATCCTAAGTGGTTTCTGACATTCATCGCACATCTTATTGGGTAAAAACAAGTAACTGCTTTTTGAGGCTTCACTTTTATACCACTCCTTTAACGCATCGACGAGTTGTTTCATCTGAACAGATCCTAAACAACCTGTTAGATCGATGGGGGTCTCATAGACTGCTTCAGCGATCGACAGTTGCCCAACAACGACTTGATAAACGGCTTTCTTAGCCCCGATCCCAAAGACGCCACCACTAGACGGAGTGAGTAGTTTCCCATTCTTGACGATCTCAGGCGGACTGATCAAGAATTTGGCTTCTTCTAAAGCTTCTTTTAAGCCTCCATCGACAGAGACTTGAATGCTTCGATTGGTGGCGTGAACGGAAAGCTTTTTAGAAATGATCTTAGCGTTTCTTGGGATCTTTGTTTCTACTTTACGAATGGCGATCTCATCAGAGTCGCCACTTTCTTTTAGAGCTTGTAGACCATAGTTGGATCGATAATAAGACAAGACCAAAACCTGTTCAGAAGGAACCAGTTGGATCAATTTTTCTTTTGCTTCATCAAGAGATGGTGCGGATGCGGAGATCCGTGTAAGATAGTCGATAAAAGGAACTCCTTTCATTCGAATCATTGTGCTATTCTCATCATAAAACGAAAGTGCTTAAATATCAACCAATCGCATAGAATAGGCTCACTCTAAACTTGTTTCTATAGAAAATCCGCTTAGTCAGCGGATTTTTTTTGGATTGTTTTTTCTTTTCTACGTTTAAGTTTTAACTGTTGACCCATATTCTGAGGTTTCTTAGAGGTCTTTGAATAAGAATAGTAATAATAGTCATAAGGATCAGAAGAATGCTTCATCATCGTTAAGACAACGCCTATGACTTTAGCACCGGTTCTTTGTAAAGCTGTAATGGCTTGTTTAGCGCGATCACGTTGGGTTTGTTCACTGGCGACACAGAAGAGAAGCCCATCGGCGACTCGAGCGATCGCTAAGGTATCCGCGACGGGTAGTACAGGTTCTGAATCCATCAAAATAAAATCATATTGTTCCTTAAGTAAGGCCAATAAATCAGTGAAACGTCTAGAAGACAAGACTTCTAGTGGATTAGGAACAGAAGGACCTGAGGTCATAACCGCCAAAGGATTGATTCCTTGATCGACTTTGACATATTGTATGTATTTAGAAAGATCGAATTCATCGGTACCCAGTTCAAGCAAGGCATTGGTTAAACCACTTCGTTTAGAAAGATCAAAAAGCTTATGGACATCAGGTATTCTAAGATCCGCATCGATCAATAAGACCTTCTTTTTTCGTGCAGCCATAACCTGAGCCAAGTTAACAGCTGTCTCTGTTTTTGCTTCAGCGGAATCCGCAGAAGAGACGACCAAGACTTTGATGTCACTGGAGATACTTGAAAATTCGATGTTGGTTCTAAGCTGACGATAAGGCTCTTTGAGGTCCTTAACGTATTTTTCTGCTGAATGGGTTGTGGTGCTTGTCATAAGTTCATTATAGGGTCTAAGTCTATAAATGTCATTACATAAAATGAAGCTTTTAGGTTGAATTGTGATTAAAAGAGCTTAATTACACTCATAGTGTGCGGTTATTAAATAAAATTTAGGGTATTATAAATATGAGGTAACAGAATGGAAACACCACAATTCGACATCAATGAGCCTACGTCTTCAGGACTAGAGCTCAGTATCTTTGAAATATTGGCCTTATTGAGAAGAAACCTTAAGCTGATTTTGATCTTGACGATTTTGTTTGGAGCGGCATCTTATGGTTACTCTAAACTGATGATCAAACCGACTTATCTAAGTAGTGCGACGGTTTTTATTCAACCTAAAGTCAATGCGAATCAGATCAGTTATAACGATCTATTGACCAATCAAAAACTGATTGATACCTATACCCAAATCGCTAAAAGCAATTTGGTTATCAACGAAGTCTATCCTACCTTCATTCGCAATAAACTAACGAAAACAGACATCGTAGGCGCCATATCCGTAGCTTCGATCAAAGACACAGAAATCATTCGATTCTCAGTGGTTAGTACAGATCCTAACTTATCCGCAGCCATCACCAATAAAGTGGTTGCGGTGTTCATCACCAAGGTCAATTCGATCATGGAGTTGGATAACCTTAAGATCATCGACACAGCGACTTCTAATACGATCCCAGTAGGACCTGCTTCTTTAAGAAACGGTATCATTGGATCATTGATTGGGTTAATGCTTGCGGTAGGGATCATCTTCTTACGTTACCTATTAAACAATACCTTTAAGAGTGCTCAAGATGTTGAGCACTACCTTGGCCTACCGGTCTTAGGTGAGATCCATTTCACCGAATAGATTTATTGATACCCATTGTCATGGAATACCTCAGGTAGACGATGGGGTTCAAAGCGATGAAAGTGCTTTGGTACTTCTAACTCAAGCGGTAGAAAGTAAGACCGCGCTTATTTTTATGACCCCACATATTATCTATAATGGTAAGTTCTTTCCTTCGAAAGAACTTTTAGAAAAGAAGCTGGCTGCTTTAAGAAAACATGCGACTCTAAATCACTTAGACATAGAACTTAAACTATCCTGTGAGATCATGATGAATCAAGATGGTTTAAAATACATTCAAGATCAAGACTATTGGGGCTATCAAGACACCAATTATGTCTTGATTGAATTCATGCCTCCTTTCGATGAAGTTCTCATCACTGAAAGCCTCTATGAGCTTCATAGACAAGGTAAAAGAGTGATCATTGCTCATCCTGAACGTTACTTCAATGATCCTAAACTAGCCATTAAAACAGTACGCCATTGGAAGACCTTAGGTGCTTATTTCCAAGTCAATAAGACAAGTCTCTTTGTGAGTCAAAAAGCTTCGACTAGAAGCGTAGCTTTGGCTCTACTAGAGCATAACCTCATTTCTTTAGTAGCCTCTGATGCGCATCACGCGCCTGGAAGAAGAGAAGCTCGCTTAGATTCAGCCCATAAAGAACTCATCCGTTTATTCGATGAAGCCACCGCAGATCTCTTGCTTATGGGTAATCCTAAGGCCTTATCACTAAACGAGACTCTAAGCGATTCTTGTGTCTCTCAGAAGTGGTTTAGCACGATTATAAGACATCATCGATTCAAAAAGACGCCCTAAGTGTCATCACTTGGGCTTTTTTATGGACAGTTCTATTTGTGAAAAAAAATGGTGTATAATATATGCAAGGTAAAGAGCTTACGATTAGACATAAGGAATACTCTGTCACTGATGGGGGAAATTAAAAGGATGGGTTCCTTTTAAATTTTTGAAAGGGTAACATGAACCAATGGTTTGTATTGTACGTCAAAAGCGGATTTGAAGATGAAATCGCTCATAAGATCAATGAGCAAGACTCTGTGAATGCTTTTGTGCCGAGAAAAATAAAACTCTATAAAAGACAAGGTAAACTCATCAAAGTCAACGACATTGTTTTTAAGTCGTATGTGTTTGTGGAAACAGACATGGACTATGAGACCTTCCATCTACAAGTCATCAATAAGATCAAGGTACACTCCGCATTCTTTAAGACCTTGCTTCATAAAGAGGATAAAAACATAGAAACACTCTATCCATCAGAGAAAGAACTTCTCTTATCTCTCATGAACAAGGATCGTTGTATAGAACCTTCAATCGGTTTTGTGGAAGGTGATAAGGTCACCATCATCTCAGGACCTTTAGTAGGCAAAGAATCCATCATCCAAAAGATAAACAAGCATAAACGGATCGCCTTCTTAGAAGTAGAACTCATGGGTAGACAAATCGAAATACAGATCCCTTTAGAGCTTATTTATAAAAATGAACTCAAAACATAACAACATCTGCTATAAAAGAATATAAAAAAAGTTCAAATCACACTCATAGTGTGTAGCATTTAGAAAAATCTTCATTTATACTATTGTAGTAAGAAGTTATTTAAACAGAATTTGAATGATTTGATGCTAGGCACGAAAAGTTCATTTTTGATTATGTTCATAAAACACACAAGCAAGCTTGTGTGCGAAAGCATAGCATTTGGTGGGTTATTAGAAATCGTTTTTATGTTTTTTTTTACAATCAAGGGGGTAGAGAAGATGCAATTACTATTTAGAAAATCAGCTTTAGTCATCATGGATGTCTTTTTTATTGTGGCTTCCTTATACATTGCTTATGCAATTCATTATGATTGGATTATCCCAGATGATTCGATGAAGATCTTCTTTAATACCTATTGGATTTTAGTCATCATTAAACTGATCTGGTTTAAACTATTCCATCTTTATAGCAGTCTGTGGCGTTATGCCTCGACGAAAGAACTATGGAATATCATTTTAGCCAATGTATGTGCTACCTTAACAGGCATCGTGATCAATATCGTTTTTAGTTTAGATACACAGTTTTCTGTAATCGTGATTTCATTCTTAATGTGTGTTGTTATGACGGGTGGTTTTAGACTTGCCTATCGTTTAGCGAGAGAAGAACGAGCTTATAAATTTAAAAATAAAAAAGATCGCTTAAGAGTCATGATTGTTGGGGCTGGTGAAGCAGGAGCCATCGTTTTAAAAGAACTTCAAAACATCAAACGTGATGAATATGTGCCTGTCTTAGTGGTCGATGATGATCCTTCTAAAAACAAAAAAACCATCATGGGTATAAAGATTGCCTTAGGGACTTCTAGAATCCCCGATTACGCAAAACAATATTCAATCGATGAGATCATCGTAGCGATCCCATCAGCTTCTGTAGATACGATCAGTCGTATCATAGAGTTCTGTAAAGATACCAATTGTACGATCAAGATCATTCCTGGAATCAAAGACTTATTTATGGGAAAGATCAACTATAGTTTAATCAGAAGTCAATTGAATAAGACCTCAGATAAGATCTGGTTAGCTTCTCCTCATATGAGCGATGAAGGCTTTGAGATCCAATATGTCCAAGAAGCTTTTGACACCAACTGGATCACTTCATTAGGAAGAAATGTATCTGAGTTTGAGAAAGAAGTCGCACAAAGCGTCAACATCAAATACGCAGCTGCTTTAGTATCAGGTACCAGTGCCATACACATGGCCATGAAAGCAGCTGGCGTAGAAGAAGATGATATCGTTCTATGTCAAGATTTGACCTTCTCAGCGACCGCTAATCCGATCATTTACCAACACGCTAAACCTGTCTTTATCGACAGTGATTTTGAGACATGGAATATGGATCCTGAGCTATTAGAAAAAGCTCTACAAAAATACCCTCAAACCAAAGCTGTCATCATCGTTCATCTTTATGGTTTATCTTGTGATATGGATCGTATCATAGAAATCTGTAAGAGATACAACGTTACCTTGATCGAAGATGCGGCTGAGTCTTTAGGTTCTTACTATAAAGGTCAACATACAGGAACCTTTGGGGAATACGGGATCTTTAGTTTCAACGGGAATAAGATCATCACCACCTCTGGTGGAGGAATGCTTGTTACCAATAACTTAGAGAAGATCAATAAGATCTATTCATGGGCTACTCAATCAAGAGAACCAGCTCGTTATTATCAACATACTGAACTAGGATTCAACTATCGTATGAGCAATGTGGTTGCGGGAATAGGCAGAGGCCAGTTGAAAGTCTTGAATCAAAGAGTTGCGAAAAAGAGCTACATCTTTGAGTACTATAAACGAGAACTCAGTGAGCTAGAAGGCTTAAAATTTATGCCTGTCAATGCTTGGAATAGTCCTAACTATTGGTTAAG